>CALJXB010000253.1 GCA_937974415.1 uncultured Kiloniellales bacterium | reverse complement strand
GGCTGGGTCTCCATCCTCGATCCGGGGCGGGTCGCCGAGACGCTGGAAACGCCCGGCGCTTGGTCGCTGGTCGCCTATCTCTGCCTCGGCTATCCGGTGGAGGAGCACGCGGACCCGGAGCTCGAGCGCTGCGGCTGGCAGGCCCGCGACGCCGCCTGCCGCCGGGTCCTGGTGCGATGACGCGAGTGCTCCATCCGGTAGCTTGCCGCGCGGGCGGTCGGGGCGGATCGAGGAATATGGTCCCGCGAAGGTGGAAATCGGCGGGACAGGTTCTTATGCCGAACGGGCTAAGTCCTTATGCCATAAGGGGTTATCTCGTGCATCCGCAAGAAGTTTGCCGTTGACCTAAATTTTCTGTTAAACTATTGGAATACAAGGTATTTTGTTAACTTTAACAGGACTAGGGCCGGCGGCCTGGACCTCGCCCCGGCCACGGTGAGTCGGGCTCCCGGTGGGGCCGAGCAGAAAAGGGTAGTCACATGGTGCGTCAATGGTTGGTAACCGCTGCGGCAGGTCTGAGCCTGCTGGCGGTGGTCGGTTGTGCCGGGCAGGGCAGCTTCGAGCGGGATCGCGTGCAAGCGACCGAGCACTTCAAGGTCGGCAACTACACGATCGCCGAGCAGATGTTCACGAAAAACGTCTACCGGGCTGAACGCTTCGGACCGAACGATCCGCGCCTGGCGGCGTCGCTCAACGACTTGGGCCTCACCTATTTCCATCTGGCGAGATACCGGGAAGCCGAGTCGCTGTTCCTGCGTGCCAGCGATATTCAGCTGTCCCGCGTCGGACTCGATCACGTCGACCTGGCGGAGACTCTGAACAACCTGGCGTTCCTCTACGTGGAGCAGGGCCGCTATCGGGAAGCCGAGCCGCTTTACCACCGCGCCTTGTCGATCCAGGAACGCAATCTGGGCGAAGAGAGTGTGGCGGTCGCCACGACGCTCAATAACCTGGCACGCCTCTACGAGGCCGAAGGCCGTTATGCCGACGGGGTTCCGCTGGCCCTCAGGGCCATCGAAATCCTCGAGAACCTGAAGATGGAGCGGCACCCCTATATGGCGGCGACCCTGAACAACCTGGGCACCCTCTATATGGGCCTCGGCCGTTACGAGGACGTCGAGCCGCTCTATCTCGAGGCCGTCGACATCACCCGTACCAAGCTGGGCCCGGACCATCCCCAGATTGCGGCCAGCCTCAACAATCTGGCGACGCTCTACGTCGCCCAGGGCCGCTCGGCCGAGGCCGAACCGCTCTACCGCGAGGCGCTCAGCATGGCGCGCGGCACCCTCGGCGTAGACCATCCGCAAACGGCGCGGGTTCTGGTGAACATGGGAATCATGTACGCCAGCCAGGGACGCTACGGCATCGCCGTGCCACTCCTGGAAGAGGCCTTGCTGATCCGCGAGGAGCATCTGCCGCCGGATCACATCCTCATGGCGGAGACCCTCGAGCATACGGCCACGGCCCTGCGCGGGGTCGGCCAGGTGGCCAAGGCCGAGACCTTCGATCGCCGCGCCCGGGAAATTCGCGGCGAGCCGCTGGAAAACGACACCTGAGCTTCGCCTGACGGGACCGGGCCCTCCACCCGGTCCTCTTGGTACGGCTCGAGTTCGCTCGAGTCGAAGATAGAATGGAACGCCGGCGTGCGGAAGTGCGCCGGCGTTAACCATAAGTATTAGATTCGATTCCAGAAAGTTATTCTCAATACTTCTGCTTCGTGTATAATCTACACGACGTAATTCATATATATTGCCGATCGGGTTTTAAGGTTAACTGGGCAAACCAGTTGTTTTATTGTTTCAGGGGGCGGGGTATTCAATGACAACGATGACGGCGGTCTTCGCGTCTTCGGTGCTGACCTTGAGCATCGGGCTTTACTTCAGCGTTATTCTTGCGCTATTCGGGCTCTTGGTCCTGGCCGGCTCAGCGGGCCATTGGACCCTGGCACGCACCTGGTGTCCGGCGCTGTTCGAGCACTCGGGCACCGTTTTTGTCCTCATCGCGATCACGCTGCGCATGCATGACCTCGCCTTGTTCGGTTTGGCCTGCATCGCCTTGGGCCGGCTCGACGGCAGGCAGGGCGCCGCATCGCTCAATCAAAAGGTCGAATCCGTGCTTCTGACCTCGGCCTTGATGAGCGTCTGCGCGCTCATTTTGGTTCGCGGCGGGGCCTGAAAAGCGGGTCCGTCGCACCGGCGACTCACCCGGCGACTCACCCGGAGTTGACCAATATCACGGGGACTGGCGCGCCCTGGAATGAGTTTGCTTCGTCGCGTAGTATGGGCGGCGGAACCGACAGCCATGATGAAGTTCATCAAGACCCTCGTCCGGCCGGACCAGGAAGAAGACCCGGAGCGCACGGTGGTGGCCCGGGCCGCCAACATCCTGCAGGTCGGCGAGTTCCAGCTGATGCAGCTGGCCTATGAGGACTGGTACGGCCAGGAGCTGCCGGCCGCCCTCTGCGACCAGCTGTTCCAGGCTTACATGCTGCGCGGCGAGATCCCGACCTGGGCGCGGCACTACGCGCGCAGCATCATCGATTTCCAGGAGCGCGGCCTGATCGACTGCAACGACGCCTATTATCACCGCTACGACCGGGAGTACGTTACCCACGTGCCCCAGGGCGTGCGCCAGTTCACCTGGGTCAGCCTGATTCTCGCGTCGGTCCTGGTGCTCGGCGTCGTGATCAGCGAGATGGCCGTGGGCGAGGGCGTGTCTCTGTTGCCGCCTTACTTCGATCAGCGGGACTTTCCCAGCCACCAGCCGACGCCCTAGCGCTGGCGATGGCGCCGCGAGTCTGCTAAACGGCTCAAGGCCCTCACGGGCGTCCGGGATTGGGGTGCGGCCAATGTTCGAGTTTGCGGGCGAATGGGAAACGCCCATCAACTATCTCTTCCTCGCGGTCACCGGCTTTATCGCCTGGCATGGCATCAGCTACCGGGACAAGGAGGGAAAGACGGATTTCGTGCGCGTCCTGTTCGGCTGCATCGCCGCCACCTTCTTCTTCCTGGTGCTGTTTCAGGATGTGCTAGGCGTGGTTCAGTTCGGCTAGGACGGTTCTCGTTCGAGGGTGCCATGACATCGCAGACCCGGATCTTTTCCCAAGCCGTCGGCGATCATATGGGCCCGCCGCCGCCGTGCCTTGCGGGCGATGCCAGCGTGGCGGAGCTGTTGGGCGCCTTGGCCCAGGCCAAAGCAACCTGCGCCCTGGTGACGGACCAGGCGGGCCGGCTTGCCGGAATCGTCACGGAACGCGACGTGGCGCGGCGCATCGCCCTGCGCTGCCAAGGCGGCGAGCCCGTGGCCTCGGTCATGAGCGAGCCGGTACGCACGGTCGAGGCGGGCGACTATCTCTATTTCGCGGTCGCGCGTATGCGCCGCTTTGGCTGGCGGCACATGCCGGTGGTCGACACCGACGGCCGGGCGGTCGGGCTGATCGACCTGAACCGGGCCTTGAGCGTGGCCGGCGAGCCGGTGCTGCGCCGCATCGAGCTGGTGACCCACGAAGGCGACCTCGACGGTCTGCGCGAGATCAAGGCCGCCCAGGTGGACCTGGCCGACGACCTCTTCGCCGATAATGTCCCGGTGCCCGAAATTCAGGACGTGCTGACCCACATCAACCGGGACATTCACCGGCGCATCGTGGAAGCTCACCTGGCGGCCATGGCGGCCGAAGGCCGGGGGCAACCGCCGATCGACTTCGCCCTCATCGTCATGGGCTCCACCGGGCGCGGCGAAAGCTTCCTCTATCCCGACCAGGACAACGGTTTCATCCTGGCCGACTACCCGGACAGCGATCACAACGAGATCGATGGCTTCTTCATCGATCTGGCCGAGCGCATGACCCGCGATCTTGACGCGGTCGGATTCCCGTTGTGCCGGGGTTACGTCATGGCCACCAACCCAGTGTGGCGCAAGACCGAGAGCCAGTGGCGCGCCCAAATCCAGTTATGGGGGCGCCGGCGTAGCACCATCGCCCTGCAGTTCTGCGACATCTTCTTCGATTTCCGCGGCGCTTACGGATCACTCGATATGGTCCGCGAGCTGCGCCGGGTGGTGGTGGAGATGGCGAGGAAAAGCCCTGCCTTCCTCACCGAGCTGCAGCGCGAGGCCTCGCGGGTCGGGGTCGCGCTCGGCTGGTTCGGGCGCTTCGTCACGGAAAAGGACAAGCCCGAGCACAAGGGCGAGATCAACCTCAAGCACATGGGGACCATGCCCCTGGTGAGCGCCTTGCGCCTCTTGTCGCTCCGGGAGGGCGTCGCCGAGGCCTCGAGCCTGCGGCGCATTGCGGCGCTCAAGGACAAGGGCGTGCTCGACGCCGACCAGGCCGACTATCTGACGGGCGCCTTCGGCCACATCACCCGGCTGCTGCTGCGCGAGCAGATCGCCGACTTCAAGGCGGGCAAGCCGGTCGGCAACTATGTCCACCCCGACACCCTGAGCGAGCGGGAGCAGGACATCCTGGTCGATTCCTTGAAGGCCATCGCGGCGCTCCAGAAGCGGGTCGAAAGCGAGTTCACCGGGCAGATTTTTTAGCTTGTCGCGGTGCCCGCTCGGCGAAACTCGATGTTGTCCTCTGACTAGGTGTCGCTCACGGCGGGCCGTTTCGAGGGGTACTTGTAGGAGGCGTAGCGCAGGACCAGGGCGGCCACCGCGAGCAAGAGAATGCTGCCGGTGATGGCGAGCAGGTGAAGGTCCAGATCGTGAAAGTCGGCCGCTTCGCCCTCGTGGGCCAGATTGACCGAACCGATCAGCATGCGGGTCAGCGCCGTTATGGCGACATAGATCAGGAATCGCACCGGCATGTGGTTGGTCTTGAAGTAGATCCCGACCATGGCCCCGAGCTCGAGGAAGATGAACAGCAGTAGAATGTCCTCGATGCTGGCATGGCCCTTGGCAGCCATGTGTAGGAAGGCGTAGGCGGCGGACCAGACGATCGTCGCACCGATGGCGAAGAGGGCGAGGGTGTGAAAACCGTCGACCAGCATGTTGCCGTACTTTTCCGCGAGGCCCTGGCCGCGTTCGCTCAGTTTTTCCAGCCGGTCCGTGGGGTCCGTCATGGCGTGTCTCCCCTCTGCCCGTGACGTCCTCCAAGCCTCGCACAAGAGGCCTTCGGGCGGTAGGGGCCATCCGGTTCGCGGCGGCGGGAATCCGTGCCCGAATGGCGGCAGCCTCAGCGCTCACGGTGGCATGGGGGCGCCGCCGGAATTGATTGCGCGGCGGCTTGGTTGTGGTCTAAGAGGGGAAGCGGGCAACTCCTCAAGGGAGGCGGGCGGTATGACGCACGGCCAGGACATCCGCGAGTCTTTCGAACGCGACGGCTACGTCGCACCGCTTGCGGCCATGACGGCGGCCGAGGCGGGTGGCTACCGGGCCGAGTTGGAGGCCATCGAGCGCGACCATGCCGGGCACCCGTTCCTCAAGGAGGGGGTCTACAGCATGCCGCATTTGCTGTTCCCCTTCGTCGACGAGGCCATGCGCCGGCCCTCGGTCCTGGGGCCGGTGTCGCAGGTTCTCGGGCCGGACCTCCTGGTTTGGGGCGCCACCCTCTTCATTAAGGAGGCCGACAGCCCGGATTACGTCTCCTGGCATCAGGACCTGACCTACTGGGGCCTCGACTCGACCCGCGAGGTGACCGCCTGGATCGCCCTCTCGCCGGCCACGGTGGAGAGCGGCGCCATGCGTTTCCTCCCGGGCTCCCACATACAAGACATCGTGCCCCACCGGGATACCTTCGGCGACACCAACCTGCTGACTCGCGGCCAGGAGATCGCCGTCGAGGTAGACGAGGCCCGGGCCGTCGACGTGGTGCTGGCGCCCGGCCAGATGTCGCTCCACCACGGCCGCCTGTTCCACGCCTCCCATCCCAATCGCTCCGGCGACCGGCGCATCGGCCTGGCCCTGCGCTACATCTCGCCGGACATGCGCCAGACCGTGGGCGCCAAGGACTTCGCGGTGCTGGTCCAGGGCGAGGACCGCTTCGGTCATTTCGAGCTGCTTGGCCCGCCCAAGGGCGCGCTGCACCCCGACGACGTGGCCCAGGTCCAGCGGGTCAACGAGATCGAGCAGCAGTACTACTACGACGGCGCCGCCGAACTCGGCCGCCACCGCCGGGCGGCCCCGGGCGGCTGAGGGCATGACGGCACCGCCCGCGGCACCAGCCACGACAGCCAATGGCCGGGGCTGGGCCGCCGTTGCCCGGGCGATGGGCCTGGCGCTCCCTGGGTGCCGGGTCCTGGGCTGCTTGGCCCTGCTTGCCTTGGGGCCGCCGGCCCAGGCGCAAGGCGCGGGAGAGGAGGCCGACAACCGGCTCGCCGCGGCGATCGCCGGGGATCACCGGGAGCCAGCGAACCGGGCCCGCGACGTCTACCGTCATCCCTACGAGACGCTCACGTTCTTCGGCCTCCGGCCGGACATGACGGTGGTCGAGATCTGGCCGGGGCGCGGCTGGTACACGGAGATCCTGGCGCCCTACCTGAAGGGCGGCGGGCGCTACTACGCGGCGAGCTGGGACCGGGACTCCGACAGCGACTTCGTCCGGCGGGCGCTTGCGGCCTACGACGAGAAGCTGGCCGCCCGGCCCGACCTCTACGGCGAGGTCATGGTCACCGAGCTGTCGCGCAGCAAGACCCGCATCGCGCCGCCGGCCAGCGCCGACCTGGTGCTGACCTTCCGCAACGTCCACAACTGGATGAAGCGCGGTTACGAAGGCGCCATCTTCGAGGCCATGTTCGAGGCGCTCAAGCCGGGCGGCCTGCTCGGCCTGGTCGAGCACCGCGGCGACCCCGAGGTCTGGCAGGACCCCCAGGCGCTCTCGGGCTACGTCAACCAGGACTACGCCGTGGAACTGGCCGAGCGGGCCGGCTTCCGCCTGGTCGCCAGCTCCGAGGTCAACGCCAACCCGAAGGACACCAAGGACCACCCGGAGGGCGTCTGGACCCTGCCGCCGAGCCTGCGGCTGAAGGACCGGGATCGGGCGGCCTACATAGCCATCGGCGAGAGCGACCGCATGACACTGCTCTTTCGCAAGCCGTCGGAGCCCGACGGATAGGGCTTATCGCTGCGCCCCGGACCCGTGCGGGTTCGTCCCAGGCAGAGGCGCCTCAGCGAATCGGCGCCGGCGCGCCGCGCTTCCACGAGCCGTCGGCCTGCAGGCAGGCGTAGCCGTAGCCCTCGGCGAGCTCGCCGCCGACCTCGATCTCCGTCGTGTATTCGCGCACCACCAGGCAGCCGGGCGTGCCCTCGATGCCCGGCGCGACGGGACCTGCGGCGGCGGTCGGCGGCAGTTGGGTAGGCAGGGGTGCAGCGGGCGCGGGCAGGACCGGGCCTGCTGCGACGGGCGGCGCGACAATTGGGGCGGCGGGGGCGGCGATCACTGGGGGCGGCGCATAGGCCACGGGATAAGCCGCGGGATAGGACACGGGATAGGGGGCTGGAATGGCCACAGGATAAGCGGGGGCGTAGTAGGCGCGGGCGAAATGGGGATGATGGTGCCCCTGATAATGCCCCTGATAATCCCTGTGGTCATGGCCGTGATACTTGTGGAAGGCCGCGGCGGGGGCGGCGGCCAGCGTGACGGCCGCGAGCCCGGCCGCGAGGCCTAGTCCCAGGATCGAGACAAAGCGCAATTTCATCGGGGGTCTCCCTTCGCGACCACTGTCGGGGGCGTTCAGTAGCACTGGACCTGCGGCGCGTAGTAGATCCCGCCGTAGGGGTGCTGGTAGGGGACCAGGACCTGGGTGCAAACTGGCTGGCGCACCGGGACGGCGTAGGTGGGGGCCACGTAGACCGGCGCGGGCTGAGGGGCCGGCGGGCCCTGCAGATAGGCTCTGATCACCTCGGCGCCGGCGGCGATGCCGACCGCAGCCAAAAGGGTGCTGTCGGAAAACCCGCGGTGGTCGTGGGAGCGCCCATATCCGCCGCGGTAGCCGTGCCGGTAGCCGCTCTTGTAGCCGTGCCGGTGGGCGTGCTTGGCGCCTTTCCTGTAGCCGTGGCGGTAGGCGTAGTTATGGCCGTGCTTGCCGCCCTTGCCGTAGC
>CALJXB010000252.1 GCA_937974415.1 uncultured Kiloniellales bacterium | reverse complement strand
GCGGGATCGCGGAAAGAGGCGGGATCGGCGATCGGACCCGTCATTTGGCGGCCGACGGCGGCTCCTTTTGTGGCTCTTTCTTGTCCAAGCCGAGCAGGCCGCGGAGCCGGTGCCAGTAAAGCTTGCCCACCACACCCAGGCCGGCCACGCCGCCGATGATGATCTGCAGCAGGATGCTGCCGGTCCCCGGGTCCAGGTAGGCAAGCGCCGGTTTCGGCGCAGCGAGCCAGGGCAGCACCAGCAGAGCGAGAAAGGCTAAGCGCGCCGCACGTCTCGGGATCGCGTGTCTGGAAAGTCTCATGGCGGGTCCTTATAGCAGCCGAGCCGGGGCCAGGCCACCGGGTTGGAGGGTCGGAATTGACATAGCTCGGGAGCCTTACCAAACCGTTAGCCATGGCCGCAAGCGCGGCCGGGCCCCTTGCCCCGCTGTCCGGCCTTCTGCAGGATCGGGGGGACCATGTCTGAGCGTAGGCCCGAGCCCCATTCGTTGAACTACCCCCGCGCGGCGCTGGTGACCGGCGCCGCCCGGCGGATCGGCCGCGCGATCGCCGTCGATCTCGCCGCGCAGAGCTGGGCGGTGGCGGTTCACCACAACCGCTCCGCCGCGGCTGCCGAAGAAGTAGTGCGACAGATCGTCGGGGACGGCGGCCGCGCCGTCGCCCTTCAGGCGGATCTGGCCCAGGAAGCGGAGAGTGCCGGCCTGATCGGGCGCGCGGTCGAGGCCCTCGGGCCACTGGGCTGCCTGGTGAACAGCGCCTCCTGCTTCGAACGCGACGAAGTCGCCGATATGACGCGGGAGTCCTGGGACCGCCACCTGGAGCCGAACCTGCGGGCGCCTCTGGTCCTCGCCCAGGGCTTTGCCGAAGCCCTGCCGGTGGGCCGCTGCGGGGTCATCGTCAATCTGCTGGACGAGCGGGTCTGGAACCTGACGCCTCACTTTATCAGCTACACCGTTTCCAAGTCGGCCCTCTGGACCCTGACCCGGACCCTTGCCCTGGCGCTTGCCCCGCGCATCCGCGTCAACGGGATCGGCCCTGGGCCGACACTGCCCAGCGCCCGTCAGAGCGCCGAACAGTTCGCCCGGCAGTGCGCCTCCGTACCGCTCGGCCGGGGGACCAGCCCGGACGAGATCTGCCAAGCCATACAATTCCTGCTTGCCGCCGGCTCGGTGACCGGGCAGATGATAGCGCTCGACGGCGGGCAGCACCTGGGCTGGGCCCAGGCAGAAAAGCACTGCGACCCGGAGGAATGAACGGCATCGGCCCCGTGGGGGGCAATACGGGGGGTCAGGACAGTGGATAGAGCTGAGGCCGGACAGGGCCCTGCCCCTCGCGGCCGGGAAACGGAGACCGAGGTCACCGCGCAACGCATCATCGTGCGCGACCTGTCTTTGTCGTGCCGCATCGGCGTCACCGAGGACGAACGCGCCCGGCGTCAACGAATCCGCCTCAATCTGACATTGGAAGTGGTGCCCGATCCGCCCAGCGAGGACCGCATCGCCGAAGTGGTTCACTACGGCCACCTGGTGGACCGGGTCCGGCGCACGTGCCTCAAGGCCGACGTGCAGCTCCTGGAGACCCTGGCCGAACAGGTCGCGGCCAATTGCTTTTTTGACGAGCGTATCGTCTCGGTCAGGGTGCGGATCGAGAAATTGGACCGCTACGCCGATGTCGGTGGAATCGGGATCGAGTTGGAGCGGCGCCGCAAAGGCTGAATTCCGGATGTCTCCCGGGGGCTCAGGGACCTCGGTCGTGTCGCTGCAAGACCCGTGTATCGTTTCGCTAACGCCTTGCCACCATGGCGATTCTGATGCTCCCGCGACCCAAGTTGTACACATTGCCCCTCCACCCAATTGTTGCCAATTCGCCACAGTTCCCAAAAACTTTCTTTACATTTTGTTTACGCTTGACAACGGAAAAATATTTCCAAATCAGTCACTTACATACTTTGCCTAAAATTTAGGCAACAGTCACAAAAGCTTGATATGCTTGGCCGTCGGTCCAGCCCAGCTGACTTCCCCACAGCTTTGTCCACAGATTCCGTGGATAGCTGCGGAGCCCCTCGGGGGAGTGGATCGCCGGACCTGAACCCGTCGCGGCGGTCCGGCACGTTGACGCGGTGGCGGCTTCGCGCAAGATTGCCGTCATGACGACCCGGCGTGGACGACGACGACGCAACGACCCGTCGGCCGGCGGCAAGCGGTCCGCCATGCCTGCCGAAGCGCCGGCGGAACCGGCGGAAACACCGATGCGCGGCCTCGCGGAAGACCCGGCACCGTACCAGGGCGCCGAACCCGGCGAAGACCAGCCGGATCCGGCGCAGCCTCTGTCGGCTGGCCGCGAGGTCATCGCCCGGGCGGTCAAGACCCTGCCGGCCGGGCCTGGCGTCTACCGCATGACCAATCGGCACGGCGAGGCGCTTTATGTCGGCAAGGCGCGCAGCCTGAAAAAGCGGGTCGCCAGTTACGCCCAGCTCGGCAAGCTGCCTTACCGCCTGCTCCGCATGGTGGCCGAGACGGCCAAGCTCGAGGTCATCGCCACCCACACCGAAGCCGAGGCGCTGCTGCTGGAAAGCAACCTCATCAAGCGCCACATGCCGCGCTACAACGTGCTGCTGAGGGACGACAAGTCCTTTCCCTACATCCTGATCACCGGCGACCATCCCTTCCCCCAGGTGACCAAGCACCGCGGCGCCCACGAGCGCGACGGCGACTATTTCGGTCCCTTCGCCTCGGCCGGCGCGGTCAACCGCACCATCACGGCGCTGGAGAAGGCTTTCTTGCTCCGCTCCTGCTCGGACGCGGTCTTCTCCGCCCGCACCCGGCCCTGCCTCATGCATCAGATCAAGCGCTGCGCCGCCCCCTGCGTCGACCTCGTCTCCCGGGAGGACTATCGCGACCTGGTCGATCAGACCCGGGCGTTTCTCACCGGGCGCAGCCACGACATTCAAGAGACCTTGAGCTCGGAGATGCGCAACGCCTCCGAGCGCCTCGATTTCGAGGCCGCCGCCGTCACCCGCGACCGGCTGCGGGCGCTCGCCCACATCCAGTCCCGTCAAGACGTCAACGTGGAGGGGCTCGACGATGCCGACGTCATCGCCGCCCATCAGGACGCCGGTCACACCTGCGTCCAGGTGTTTTTCTTCCGCGCCGGCCGCAACTACGGCAACCGGGCCTACTTCCCCTCCCACGACCGCCAGCTCGACGTGACGCAGGTTCTCGACGCCTTCGTGGCTCAGTTTTACGACAACAAGCCGGCGCCCCGGCTCATCCTGCTGAGCCACAGCCTGGCCGAGCGGGACCTAATCGCCGAAGCCCTGAGCCAGCGCGAGGGCCGCAAGGTCACACTCCTGGCCCCTCAGCGCGGCGCGAAGCGCAAGCTGGTCGAGAGCGCACTGATGAACGCCCGCGAGGCGCTCGCCCGGCGCTTGGCCGAGAGTGGCAACCAACGCCAGCTGCTGGACGGGCTCGCCGAAGCCCTCGGACTCGAGGCACCGCCGGACCGCATCGAGGTCTACGACAACAGCCACATCCAGGGCGCCAATGCCTACGGCGCCATGATCGTTGCCGGCCCCGAAGGCTTCGTCAAAGCGGCCTACCGCAAGTTCCGGATCAAGGGCGCCCAGGCGAGAGACGCGAGGGACGCGGGTCCCGCCGGCGATGCGCCGGCACCCGCCAGCCCAGGCCGGGCCGGCTACACCGCCGGCGACGATTACGCCATGATGCGCGAGGTGCTGACCCGGCGCTTCACCCGCATCGTCAAGGAGGACCCGGAGCGCG
Source organism: uncultured Kiloniellales bacterium (assembly GCA_937974415.1). Lineage (GTDB taxonomy): Bacteria > Pseudomonadota > Alphaproteobacteria > Kiloniellales > JAKSDN01 > CALJXB01. The sequence goes on along the minus strand of CALJXB010000252.1, from coordinate 9,540 downwards.
ACAGCGACGAGTGGCCCGACCTGATCCTGATCGACGGCGGCCGCGGCCAGCTCGCGGTGGCCCAGGAGGTCCTGGCCGACCTGGGGCTCACGGACGTGGCGGTGGCCGCCATCGCCAAGGGCCCGGACCGCAACGCCGGACGCGAGCGCATCTATCTGCCTGGCCAATCCCCGAAGATGCTCGCCGCCAGGGACCCTTGCCTCTACTTCCTGCAGCGCCTGCGCGACGAGGCCCACCGCTTCGCCATCGGCACCCATCGCAGCGGCCGCAGCAAGTCCCGGCTGCGTTCCAGCCTGGACGAGATTTCGGGCATCGGGGCCAAGCGCAAGCGCGCCCTCTTGCATCATTTCGGCTCGGCCCAGGCGGTCGCCCGGGCCGGATTGGCCGACCTGGAGGCGGTCGCCGGCATCAGCCGCGTCGTGGCGCGGCGCATCTACGACCATTTTCACGGCGGCCCGTGACCGGTCCCTCTATGTTGCCGACCCACCTCCCCACCCGACCACCCACGACAGTATGCTTCCAGGGTGGTCGGGTGGGGAGGTGGGCCAGCAATACAGTGGCGCACCAAGGCCTCTGGACGGCGGAGCGCAGAATCGCGATAGTGTCGCGGCGATCTGTGGCGGTCGCCGCGGACCCCTGACCGCTTGAGAGATTGCCGCCTCGGCCCATGCTGACCAGCCTGCCCAACCTGCTAACGCTGTCGCGCATCGGCCTCATTCCGGTGCTGCTGCTGCTGCTCTACCTGAACGAGCCTTGGGCGCGCTGGACGGCGCTGGTGCTTTTCACCCTCGCCGGCGTGACCGATTGGCTCGACGGCTATCTGGCGCGAAACCGCGGCCAAGTCTCCTCCATCGGCCGTTTCCTCGACCCCATCGCCGACAAGCTCTTGGTCAGCGCGGTCATCCTCCTGCTGGTGGCCGTAGACTCCATCACCGGCCTCGTCCTCCTGCCGGCCCTGGTCATCCTGTGCCGCGAGATCCTGGTCTCGGGCCTGCGCGAGTATCTCGCCGAGATTCAGGTGCCCGTGCCGGTTAGCAACCTGGCCAAGTGGAAGACCGTGATCCAGATGGTGGCGCTCGGCTTTCTCATCGTCGGCCACGACGGGCCCGCTGTCCTGCCGGTCCAAATGATCGGCGAGGTCGGCCTCTGGGTGGCCGCCGCGCTCACCCTGATCACCGGCTACGACTACCTGTCGCGCGGCCTGAAGCACATGCTGGAGCCGTGAGCGCGGGGCGGGCCGGCGACGCACGTAATGCCGCAAAGAGTTGACTTTCGGCAGCCGGGTGCCCTTCTTTTTGAGCAGGCCCGCGCGATGACGCGGGCAAAAGTGCAGTGAGACCGGCATGAAGGTTTTCGGCCTGGCGGGTTGGAGCGGTAGCGGCAAGACGACCCTGGCGATCAAGCTGATCCCGGCGCTGGTTGCGCGCGGGGTCGCGGTCTCGACCATCAAGCACGCCCATCACAGCTTCGACATCGACCATCCCGGCAAGGATTCCTACCAGCACCGCCAGGCCGGCGCGACCGAGGTCATGGTCACGTCGGGCGAGCGCTGGGCCCTCATGCGCGAGCTGCGCGGGGCGACGGAACCCGACATCGAGGACCTGGTCGCCCGCATGAGCCCGGTCGACCTGGTGCTGATCGAGGGCTTCAAGCGCGAGCCCCACGACAAGATCGAGGTATTCCGCGGCGCCCGCGGCCGCTTGCCCCTGTGCCGCAAGGACCCGCGCATCGTGGCGATCGCCTGCGACGAGCCCGACTGCGACGCGCTGGCCGAGGTCGGCCTGCCCCGCCTCGACCTGAACGACGAGGGCCGGATCGCCGACTTCATCATCGCCCACTGCGGGCTCGCACCCGCGACCGCCCAGGCCTCCGGCTAGCCATGGCGCAGCTCAGCGACGACTGCTTCGCTCAAGGCGGGCGACTCATGACCACGGCGGAGGCGCTCGAGCATCTGACCGGGCGGGTCAGCCGGGTGACTGGCGACGAGACGGTCCCCCTCGCGGCGGCCCTGGGCCGCATCCTGGGCGAGGACCTGACGGCGCCTCAGGACGTGCCGCCCCACGACAACTCGGCCGTCGACGGCTATGCGGTCCATTTCGACGACCTGGACCCCGAGGCCGAGACCCGCCTGCCGGTGCGTGGCCGCGCCGCCGCCGGCCACCCCTTGGCGGGCCCGGCCGAGCGCGGCACGGCGCTGCGCATCTTCACCGGTGCGCCCATGCCCGAGGGGCCGGACACGGTCATGATGCAGGAGGACTGCCGGCTGGAGGGCGACGAGGTGGCCATCGCGCCGGGCATCCGCCGTGGCGCCAACCGCCGCGCCCAGGGCGAGGATATTCGCGCCGGCAGCCGGGTGCTGGCCCGCGGCCAGCGCCTGCGGGCCCAGGACCTGGGCCAGGCGGCCGCCGTCGGCCGAACCAGTCTCGCGGTCTCCCAGCCGCTCCGCGTCGCCCTCTTCTCGACCGGCGACGAGCTGCGCGAGACCGGCGCGCCCCTCGGCCCGGGTTGCATCTACGATTCGAACCGCGTCACCGTCTCCGCCCTGCTCCAGGGCCTGGGCTGCGAAGTCGCCGACCTGGGGATTCTCAAGGACGAGGCGGAAACGATCCGCGGCGCCCTCGAGGCGGCTGCGGAGGGTCACGACCTGATCGTCACCTCCGGCGGCGTCTCGGTCGGCGAGGAAGACCACGTGAAGCAGGCGGTGGACGCGCTCGGCCGGATCCATTTCTGGCGCCTGGCGATCAAGCCGGGCCGGCCGATCGCCCTCGGCCAGGTCGGCCGGGTGCCGCTGGTCGGCCTGCCCGGCAATCCGGTCGCCGTGGTGGTCACCTTCGTCAACCTGGTGCGGCCGATGATCCTTAAGCTCATGGGCGGCAGCGAGCTCGTGCCCCATCACTTCCTGGTGCGCGCCGCCTTCGACCACAAGAAGAAGAAGGACCGGCGCGAATGGGTGCGCGCCCGGCTGGAGGCCGACGGCGAAGGCGGCTGGCAGGCGATCAAGTTCCCGCGCGAGGGTGCCGGTATTCTCTCCTCGCTGGTCGAGTCGGACGGCTTGGTCGAATTGCCCGAGGAAATGACCTATCTTGAGGCGGGATCCCTGGTGGATTTCCTGCCGTTCAGCGAGGTCTGCGCGTGAAGCTGCTCTATTTCGCCTGGCTCAAGACCAAGACCGGAGTGGCCGAGGAAGAGGTCGAGCCGCCCGCCGAGGTCGCCACGGTGCGGGACCTTCTGGACTGGCTGAAGGGCCGCGGCCCCGGCTATGCCGAGGCCCTGGCGGACCTCGACGCCGTCCGGGTCGCGGTCAACCAGGACTATGCCCGGCCCGGCGATCCGGTGGCGCCGGGCGACGAGGTGGCGCTGTTTCCGCCGGTAACCGGGGGCTGACGGGCGCGTGGGATCGGCCGGCCCGAGTCTCCAGCGGCTTTGCCGGGACAGCCTGAGGATCGCAGACGCATGACGGAATCCCTGACCGGCGTCGCCAAAGACCTCCGCGCCTTCAACGAGCCGCAGGCCGCGCTGGACCGCATCTGCGAAATCTACGAGGCCGGCGCCGGCGCTTTGAGGCGACGCTTCGACGCGTTTCTCGCAAGCGGCGCCGAGGCCGAAGGCGAGGATCTCTGCTATCCTTACGTCGGCATGGAGATCGGCCCCCAGGGCGTCACCGAGGGCGGCGAGATGTCCTACGGCAAGCTGCCCGGCGCCGGCGTATTCGGCACCACCCTGACCCGCCCGGACCTGTTCCACGCCTATTACCGCGAGCAACTCGAACTCCTGCTCAAAAACTACGACCGACCGGTCTGGGTCGGGACGAGCCATGAGCCGATCCCGCTGTCCTTCGTGATCGAGGAGGCGACGGCGGATTTGACGCCTGAGCGGGTGCAAGCCCTGCGCGGCCGCTTTCCCCTGCCCGAGCTGGCGCGCATCGACGACTCCATCGCCAACGGCACCTTTACGCCGCCGCCCGGTACGCCAATGCCGCTTGCCCTGTTCAGCGCCGCACGGGTCGATTTGTCGCTAGTGCGTCTCAAGCATTACACGGCGACCTCGCCCAAGCACTTTCAGCGCTTCGTGCTGTTCACCAACTACCAGCGCTATGTCGACGAGTTCGTGGCCTACGGCCGGGATCAGGTCGTGAACGGCCAAGACTACGTCGCCTTCGTCGAACCGGGCGACGTGGTGACGCCGAACCCCGCACGCTCGCCGGCGGCTCCCTCGGGCCAGGCCCCCGCACACCTGCCGCAAATGCCGGCCTATCACCTGGTCCGGGACGATCACGAGGGCATTACCCTGGTCAACATCGGCATCGGCCCGTCCAACGCCAAGACCATCACCGACCACATCGCGGTGCTGCGCCCGCACTGCTGGGTCATGGTCGGCCACTGCGGCGGGCTGCGGTTGACCCAGCGGCTCGGCGACTATGTGCTGGCCCACGCCTACGTGCGCAGCGATCACGTGCTCGACGAGGACCTGCCCGATTGGGTGCCCGTGCCGCCCATCGCCGAGGTGCAGATTGCGCTGACCGGCGCGGTCTCCCAGGCGACCGGGCTGGCGGGGCGCGAGCTCAAGGTGCGCTTGCGCACCGGCACGGTGTTTACCACCGACGACCGGGACTGGGAGCTGCGCCACAACGAGCTGGCCAAGCGCTTCAACCAGTCGAGAGCCATCGCCGTCGACATGGAATCGGCGACCATCGCGGCCAACGGCTTCCGCCTGCGGGTCCCCTACGGGACCCTGCTCTGCGTCTCCGACAAGCCGTTGCACGGCGAGATCAAGCTACCCGGCATGGCCGACGCTTTCTACCGCGAGCGGATCGGCCAGCACTTGCGCATCGGCATCGCCACCCTGTGCAGCCTGCGCGACGCCGGCGTCGAATCCCTACATTCGCGCAAGCTGCGCAGCTTCGACGAGCCGGCCTTCCGCTGAGCCTACGGCGCGCGCTCCTGCAGCGCGTCAACGCGAGCTAATCCAGGAACACGAACGCTTCGGTGACCAGCGCTCCATCGCGCTCAGTGAAGAGATTCACCTCCCGGCGCAGGTCCTCGAAGAAGGAGCCAGGCGAAAAGCAGGTCTCGGGAGCGAAAACACCCTTGGCAGTGATTTCCCCGCTCAGCAGCTTCAGGCTCGCCACCAGCAGAGGCCCGCCAGTCACGACGTCGCCGGAAGCATCTTCGGCAAAAGCCTCGCCGTTCCAGTTCGGCTCCACCAGGCAGCGAGCGCGCCGCCCGTCCTTGACCCCTTCGAGGCACACTGACTCGCCCTTGGTCACGTCCTCGCGGAGCTCGGCCGTCCAGCGCTCCGGATCGGCCGCCAGGTCCTTCCTGACGGCCGCAACGACGGCCTCCTCCTGCCCCGGACCGAGCGCGTCGATATGGCGCTTGATCAGGGCGTTGACCTGCGGCGGAGAGAATCCCGCCCCCATGGTCACGGTTTCTATGCCGGGAATGCTCGCCGGGAGGGTGATCGGCTCGGCCGAGCCCTGGGTATGAACCTCGATGGCGCCGCCACCCAGGAGCGGAAGCGTGTAGGCCGGCCCGAAGGCCGGCAGGTCGACGTGGCGGCCTTCGATGAACTGGCGGGCGGTGCCGCTGAAGCCGTGGATGACGGCGGCCAGGGCTGCGCCTATCTCCTGACCTGAGGTGTGGGCGATCGCACCGCTCTTTGGGTCGCCAAAGGCCGCCTGAACGCTCATGCAGTATCCCATGCGCAAGGCCGTAACTCGGTCGAAGCGGCCGACCCCATGCATCGCCAGGAGGCTGAAAAGCCCTGGAAACGCACCCACCCCAGTGATTGCGGTGATGCCGGCGCCCTGTGCGTCCCGGTTCATGGCAAGCGCCTGTTCCGTCGCCCGCCAGGAGAGGTTGAGATCGCAGTAGTCGGCACCGGCGGCGATCGCCAGGCGCAGACCCGGAACCGCCGTTAGGTGATCGGGCCCGGCCGCATTGACGATCAAATTCGCGCCCCGGAAGGCGTCCGGGACCTTCGGCTCCCCGAAGAGATCGACCCGCAGGGCCACCGCCTTGTCGCCAAGGCGTTCCGCCTGCGCCTGGGCCTTCTCGAAGCTGCGGCCGGCGATAACGAGGGTCGTGACAAGGTTTTTCTCGGCCAACTTCCGCGCGAGATAGCGCCCGTAATGGCCGTATCCGCCCAACACGACGACTTTCATGGCGCGTCTCCCAGTCTCAGTTCACGACCCTCTACCCGCCACAGGCGGAGCGCGCGGCGATAGCGACGGGACATGCGCCGGCGGCGTCAGTCCATGACGCCGTAGCGGTTCAAGTGCACCTCGTTGAACTGAGCGTAACCGTCGCTCAGCTCCAGCTCGATCTTGCCCTCCACCTTGCAGCGGCCGCGGCCGACTTCGGCCAGCCGGTATTCGATGCCGTTGGGCAAGCAAATTTGGGCGCGATGCTGATTGCCGGCCACGCCGATGATGGGCTCGCCGGAGGCTTCGCAGAGGCCGTGGGCAACGCACTTGGCGGTACGCGTCTCCATGTCCATGTCGAACTCGATCTCGGTGAAGATCGGGTCATAGATTTCATCGGACATCTCGGTGTAGACGCAGAACACGTTCGAGAACGGCTCGGCTTCCTGGCCGAGCGAAATCTTCAGCAGGGCCTCGCGCTGCGCCTCGTCGGCCTTGGCGTCGATGAAGGTTTGGCACTTGCCCTTGCCCTCGTGGATCGGGCCCGGCCAGGCGTAGATCGCCCCCATCTTCAGCCCGTCCAGCGAGACCTCGCCGAAATGCCCCTTATCGATCCTGAAGAAGCCGGTGCCGCGGCAATCGCCGTGGGTCGGCAAGGCCTCGAACTGACACGGACAGCTGTAATCGCAATTGCAATTGCCGAACTCCAGTCCGTGAATTTCCCATTCGACCGTCATGGTTCCCTCCTGTCGTCATCGAGGGGCGTTTCAGGCAAGCTCAGCTTTTGATGAGCGTCCCGATGTAGGCCCTGTCTTCCGCGCTCCAGGCGCCGGGGTCTTCCTCGTGGGCGATGGTGGCGTGCAGTTCCATGAGCTTCCAAAGCTCGCCTTCCGTCTCGGCGACGAAGTGCCCCGGGCAGGCTTCCATGCCCGGATAATCCTTACAGGCGTATGATAAGGCCGGTTTCATCGCGGTTCCCCTCGCGTCGTTGTTACGGCACGGTCAGTCTCGAACGCCCTGCGTTTACATTCCATAGTGCATATGCATCAATTTGCGCCGCACAAATGCACTATGGCTGAGGGGGAGGCCGGAGCTGGTGCGCCGGGAGCCGAACGCCGTTTCGCCCCGCCGCGAAGGCTGGCCGAAAGCAAGAATGACGCTGTCCGAGCGGGAATTCGCGATCGCCGAACGCTACGCGGCGGGGGAAACTTACAAGGAGATCGCGGCGAAGCTTCATATCGCGCCGTCTACGGTGCGCAATCATCTCGCGGCCGTCTATCGCAAGCTCGAGGTCAAGAACAAGCCCGAGCTGATCCGAGCCCTGTCGGCGCAAGGGGGCAACGGTAGCGCCCTGCCGCCGCCCGAAACGCAGGCGCCGACGATCCCGCTGCTTCGCCACCTGAACGAAGCCGGCCCGCCGCCAGTGGTCGGCGCCTCGATCGCGGTCCTGCCCTTTGCCAACATCGGGCCGGCGGAGAGGGATTATTTCGGACATGGCGTCGTGGCGGACATTCAACACGAGTTGACCCGCTGCCACGATCTCTTCGTGTCCGGGCGGAGCTCCTGCCTCGCCCTGAGCGAGCAGCCAGCCGACGCCGCCGCCATGGCGCAGCGGCTCGGGGTCCAATACCTGCTTCAAGGCACCCTGCGCTCCCATCACGACAGGGTCCGGCTCACCGCGGAGCTGATCGACGGAGCAACCGGAACGGTCTTGTGGTCCGAGCGCTATGACCGTGTGCTCGGCGACATCCTCGACATAGAGGCGGAAGTCGCCAACACAGTCGCCACAAGCCTGGCCCTGCAGATCGGGGAGGCCCAGTACGAGCGCCGCAGGAATTTGACGACCGACCAGCTGAGCGCCTACGACTGGCGCCTGCGCGGCAATCGGCTCTTGGAACTCGGTGGCAAGGACAATCTGCGCGCAGCGAGAGATTGCTTCGTCCATGCCTTGGACCTCGAACCGAACTCGGCGGCAACCTACGCCGGCCTTTCCATATGTTTTGGCTACGAGTGCGATACGCTTCTGACCGACGACTACCCGGAGAGTCTCGCGCGTCACATCGAGTTCGCCCAACGAGCCGTCGAATTGGACGAGGCCGACAGCAGAAGCCACTACGCCATGGTCTGCGCCCTCATGCTCAGCGCCGAGTTCGAACGCGCCGACCTGCATGCCGTCCGCGCTTTGGAGCTGAACCCGAGCGAGTATCACAACCTGTGCAGCCGGGGCTACACCCTGATGTCCTTGGGACTGAACGAGGATAGCCTGGCCTGCTTCAACCAATCCCTGCGGCGAAATCCGCTCGCGCCCAACAGCTGCTTGATGGCCCTCGGCCTCATCGAGTACCTCGAAGCGAACTACGGGCAATCCGCTGCCGCCTTGTCGCGCATGACGGCCAATTACATTCAAAAGGCCTCATCGCTCGCCGCCGCCTGCGCCCAGTCGGGGCATGGAGACGCGGCCCGTGCCGCCGCGCTGGAGTTCCGGACTTTGAGCGAGGACGTCCCTGTCTGCCCGACGCGATCGAAGGCTATGGACTGGCCGTCGTTTTGGCGCCTTGCCTACCCCTATTTGCAGCAAGACGCCTTCGAGCAAGTCCTGGACGGCATCGGCAAAGCGGATCTGCCGGTTTAAGGCCCTCTCAGAAGAGCCTGGCCAGGCAAAGGTCCCATCGGATGGGAAAGGGTTTACGCGGTTTGCCGCGACGGTGGTTCGAGGCCGGGTTCGACCATGCGGTGGCTCGGTAGCCGCACCGTAACGGTTGTGCCCTTTCCGAGCTCGCTCTGCAGATCGAGGGAACCGCCGTGAAGTTCGATCAAGGCCTTGCTGAGGGAAAGGCCTAAGCCGGTGCCTTCGTATTTGCGGCTGAGGGCATTGTCGATCTGGCCGAATTTCGACAGGGCCTTGGGAATGTCGCCGGCTGCCATGCCGATGCCCGTATCGACCACCTGAAACACGAAGCCGCTGTCGGCGCGGCACCAAGCCTTGAAGGTTATGACGCCGCCGGGCTCGGTGAACTTGACGGAATTGGCGAGAAGGTTGACCAGGACCTGCTTCAGCTTGCGCTCGTCGGCCCACAGCAAAGGCAGGCCCTCGCCTAGTTCCATGACGAGGTCGACCTCGGCGGTCCTGGCGCCGTGCTTGACCAGCGAAAGGGCACTTTGCACGAGGTCATGAACGTCGATGCGCTCCTCGTGGAGTTCAGCGGCACCGGACTCGATCTTCGAAAGGTCCAGGATGTCGTTGATGAGGGCCAGCAGGTGCTGCCCGGAGCTGTAAATGTCCTCGGCATAGCGGTGGTACTTGACCGGATCCTTAGGGCCGCACATCTCGTCTTTGATGACTTCCGCAAATCCGATGATGGCATTGAGCGGCGTGCGCAGCTCGTGGCTCATGGAGG
>CALJXB010000251.1 GCA_937974415.1 uncultured Kiloniellales bacterium | reverse complement strand
CTCGTTGGTCCGCACGCTGCCGCCGCCATACCAGGGGAAGCCGAAGTGCTGACCGAAGGCGGTCTGGCGGTTGAGCTCGCCCGGCGGAATGTCGTCGCCCATGCCGTCCACCTGGTTGTCGGTGAACCACAGCTCGCCGTTAGCCGGGTTGAAGTCCATGCCGACCGAGTTGCGCACCCCGTAGGTGTAGACCTCGCGCCCGGTGCCGTCCCGGTTCATGCGGATGATCCCGCCGATCCCGGTCTTGTCGTAGAGCTCCGCCTTTTCAGGCGCGAACACGTTGAAGGGCTGGCCGAGCGAGATATAGAGCTTGTCGTCCGGCCCGATGCGGCAGACCCGGGCGGTGTGGTTATAGCTCTCCTCGTCGACGGGGATGAGTTTTCCCTGGGGCACGATGGGAACGGCCACCATGTCGGGGCCCTCGTAGAAGAACTCTGCCGCCGGATACATGATCACCCGGTTCTGCTCCGCCACGTAGAGAAAGCCATCCTTGGAGAAACAGGGGCCGTTGGGGACGGTCAGCTCGAGCGACTGGGCGAAACGCTTCACCTCGTCCGCCACCCGGTCCTTGTTGCGGTCGGTCACGACCCAGGCATCGTTCTTGCGGGTTCCGACAAAGACCGCGACCCCTTGGGGGCCAACCGCCATATGGCGGGCGTCGGGGACGACTGCATAGAGCTCGATCTTGAAGCCCGGCGGCAGCTTGATCCGCTTCAGAGTCTTGCGAATCGCTGCGGCATAGGTTCCGCCTTGTTCGACGAAGGTGAATTCCTTGACGCCGGTCGTCTTCATTTGACCGACCGTTTCGAGATTGGACTGGGCCGCCGCGCTCCCGGCCGCCCCCGCCGACAATAAAGCCGCCAACAAGGCCGCGCCCGATAGCTGTCTTAACATGCTTGCCTCCCTGGATTCGTGAACCGCTTGCGGTTCGTTTTTGTGGTCTCAATCAAAGCGCTGTGGTGCGGAGCCTGTGCCGTCCAGGCGACGGCGGCCCCGCGCAAATCGGTCTACGACACTGTTCCTTCGAAGAACCACTGTGATCGACCGGTCCCACATCCGGCATTGTGCCGAAGGCATAATTTCCTGACCGCATCCAGTCCGGGCCAAGCCCGGTTTTTGTTGTTGCCGGCCATTATAGGCCTTCGCCGAACACTGGCTAATAGATTAACCGTGAGTTCGCGGACAAAAGCTGTGCCATTTCGCTAGCGCTTGACGTCACAGGCGGTTGCGGTGGAAGCTTTTCGGCTCACGCCAATTGCTTTAAGGGGTAGCCGATATGACGAGCGCTGGGGGCGATCGGCAAGCTTGGATCGCCGACGACGAGCCGTCGGCCTTCGAGCTGGTCAACACCGAAGGCCGCGGCCGGGCCATCCTGGTCTGCGACCATGCCAGCCCGGTCATTCCGCGCCGCTTGGGCAGCCTCGGCCTCTCGCCGGAGGACCGCTTCCGGCACGTGGCTTGGGACATCGGGGCGGCCGAGGTGGCGCGGCGGCTCTCAGGGATCCTTGATGCGCCTCTGGCCCTGCCGGGCTACTCTCGCCTGGTGGTGGACTGCAATCGGCCGCTCCACGAGCCCGACGCCTTCACGACCCGGAGCGAGGACGTGGCGGTCACCGGGAATCTGTCGATCACCGATAAGGAAAAGGCCGAACGGGCGGAAGCCTTTTTCTGGCCCTACCACGACGCCTTGCACCGCCTGGTGGAGGCGAGGACCGCCGGGGACGGCGTGCCGGTTATGGTGTCGGTGCATTCCTTCACGCCGGTCTATCACGGCGAACCGCGCCCCTGGCACATCGGTGTCCACTACCGGTGGGACAACAGGGGCGCCGAACACGCATTGCGGTTGCTGCGAGAGGACGGCGGCCTCACCGTCGGCGACAACGAGCCTTATCCCCTGGCGCTCGACGAGGACTATACGGTCCCGGTGCACGCGGAACGGCGCGGCATGCCCTACGTCCTTTTCGAGATCAGGCAGGACCTCATCGAATCCGAGGCCGGCGCCGATGCCTGGGCCGAGCGCTTGGGCGAGCTGCTGGGAGCACTTCTCACGGAGGCCAACCTCCATCGATACGGTCCCGCGGCGACGGACGTGCGCGAGCGGCGCTTCAAGTGAGGCGCGCGGCCCGTGGGCCGACGTTCGGCCTCGGCTGTCCCCGCGTCGCTGGACTTGCGACCGGGCGGCAAATATAGTTCGAGCAAGGGGAGGCTATCCGCTCCATCAGACTGTGTCGGGCGAGAAGCCCGGGCCCGCGCGGCGCGCGGGAGTGGCCCTTTTGCCTTCGCCGGCGACCTCTTGCTGGCTGGGCTGGCGGACGTGAATCGCAGACCACAAGGCGAATGACGTAAATTCGGGAGGACATAACAAAATGCACAAGCTCACAAGAATGGTTGCGGCGACGGCAGTCGCGGCGCTGGTCTCGACGGCCGGGCCGCAAACCTCTGCCCAGGCCGAAGATGTCATCATCGGCTTCGCCATTGCCCAGAGCGGCTGGATGGACGCCTACGACGGGCCGCCGCTGATCGGCGCGATGATGGCGATCGAGGATTACAATGCCGAGGGCGGGATCCTCGGCAACAATATCGGTTTCGTGGTCTCGGACACCAAGACCGATACGGTCCAGGGCGCCAAGGCCGGGACGGAAGTGGTCGCCAAGGGCGCCAACTTCATGGTGGTCTCCTGCGACTACGACATGGGCGCGCCGGCGGCGACCGTCGCCCACAGCAACAACATGGTCGCGATTTCCTTCTGCGCCTCGGACGCCAAGATGGGCGTGCAAGGCATTGGTCCCTACGCCTTCACTATGAACACGCCGGGGCAGGTGGAAGGCGCGATCGCGGCGAAGTACAGCTGGGATCGCGGCTGGCGTAAGGCCTACGCCCTGCTCGACGCCTCGATCGAATACAACAAAAGCGTCTGCCACGGCTTCCTCGAGTACTGGAAAAAGTTGGGCGGCGAGGTCGTCGGGGTCGACACCTTCATGCAGGAAGATCCCTCGATCGCCTCCCAGATCACGCGCTACAAGCAGGCGGCGGCGGAGAAGGGCGAGCCCGAGGTCATGGCGCTCTGCTCCTACGTTCCGGGCGCGGTCAGCGCCATTCGCCAGGTGCGCGGTGCCGGCATCGACGCGGCCATCGTCAGCGGCGACGCCATGGACGGCCACTACTGGGCGGAAGGCGTGCCGGGCTTGAGCGACCACTATGCGGTCACCTTCGGCTCGATCTATGGTGACGACCCGCGCCCCGAGGTGAACGAGTTCTTCGCCCGCTACCGCGAGGCGCACGGCGAGCCGGACACTTCCTTCCCGCTCAACGGCTACAGCGTCATTCAGGCCTTGAAGGTGGCGGCCGAGCGGGCCGGCTCCCTCGACAACGACGCGGTGCTGGCGGAGCTCAACAAGTTCGACAAGGAGCCGCTGCTGTGGGGCGGGACAACCTTCGTGCCGGACATGCACATCGACATGTTCCATCCCATGACGGTGATCCAGATTCAGGATGGCAAGGGGTCCTTCGCTGCCAACATCGGGCTCGAGGATCCGCCCGCGCTGCAGCTCATCTTCGAAGAGTTCACCGCGGACTTGTACGATTGACCGGCAGTCTTTGACATGAGCGGCCTCTGAGGAGGCCAACACGATAACGCGGCAGGCCGTCGTCCGGCGGCCTGCCGTTCCTTCCTGACTTCTCCTCAATAGGCGGTCATGAGCGCCATCCTGCAACATGTGGTCGATGCGGTCGCCCTCGGCAGCCTCTATGCCCTGACGGCGCTGGGCATCGGCCTCATCTTCGGCGTCATGCGGCTGATCAACTTCGCCCACGGCGATTTCATCATGGTGGGTGCCTTCTCGCTGGTGGTGCCCACCAGCGCCGCGACCTCAACGCTACTGATCGGGGCCTGGCCCGCGCCCTTGCTGATCGGCGGGGTCTGTTTCGTGGTGATCGCGCTGGCGCTGGCGACCGAGCGCCTCGCCTTCAGGCCGGTCAGGCGCGCCGACCCGGCGGTCCTCCTGATCACATCCTTCGCCGTCAGCTTCTTTCTCCAGCACGGGGTCATCGCGATCCACGGCGGCCGGCCCAAGTCGGCCAACATCTGGCCGCATCTCATGGATCCGGTCATTGTCGCCGGAGTGCGCCTTCCCCAGCTTCAGCTCATCACCATCGCGGTGACCTTGATCTTGCTGATCGCCCTGGTGCTGTTCCTCAAGCGCACGGCGATCGGCGTCGCCATGCGTGCGGCCTCGGAGGATTTCCTGACTGCTCGCCTGCTCGGGATTCGCGCCAACTACGTGATCGCGGCAGCATTTGCGATCAGCGGCCTGCTGGCGGCCGTGGTGTCGCTGCTCTATGTGGCTCAGACCAGCGTTCTGTCCTTCCACATGGGCGTGCCGCTGGTGCTCTTCGCCTTCGTCGCCACCGTGGTCGGCGGCATGGGAAGTCTGGTTGGCGCTGTCTTGGGCGGCTTCGTGGTCGGGATCGGCAGCGTCTTCTTCCAGGTGGTCCTGCCCGAGGCCTGGCGCTCCAACCGGGACGTCTGGGTTTACGCCCTGGTGCTGCTCATTCTGCTGTTCCGCCCCTCCGGCCTGGTGAAATCCAAGTCCTTCGAGGAAAAGGTCTGATGGCGGCGGCGGGCGTGCGTTTCGGCCTCAGGGGGCTGATCGAGGCCTATTCGACGCCGATCGCGCTATCGCTGATCTTGGGGGGCGTCGTGGTTGCCACCTGGCTTTCCGGCGACGCGGTCTTCGCCCAGACTGTGACCGATACCTTGATCCGCGTCATGCTGGTCGTCGGCCTCTACATCTTCATCGGCAATTCGGGCGTGCTCGCCTTCGGGCACATCGCCTTCACCATGATCGGCGCCTACGCCACAGCCTGGCTGACCCTCAGCGTCTTCAAGAAGAGCTTCGCGCTGAAGCTGCCGTTGATCCTGGCGGAGACCCAGTATCCGGTCTTTCCCTCGGCCATCGCCGCCGCGTCGCTCGCCTCGCTCGTGGCCGTCGTCGTGGGGGTCCCGATCATGCGGCTCTCGGGGATCGCCGCCGCTATTGCCAGCCTCGCGGTGCTGGGGATGTTTCACACCTTCTACAACAACTGGGGCCCCTGGACCATGGGCGCGGCCACTCTGCCCGGCGTTCCCATCTACGTGAACATGTGGGTTGCGCTCGGTTGGGTCGTCTTCGCGCTCTTCGTCGCGTTCGTCTATCAGCGCTCGCGCTACGGCCTCGCCCTGCGCGCTACCCGGGAGGACGAGTTCGGCGCCCGCGCCGCCGGCATCAACATCGCCCGCCAGCGCCTCATCGCCTTCGTGCTGAGCGCCTTCTTCATGGGCATCGCCGGCGTGCTGCACGCCCACTTCCT
>CALJXB010000250.1 GCA_937974415.1 uncultured Kiloniellales bacterium | reverse complement strand
ATCACTCACTACGTCGGCGTCGCGCAAGTCGCCGCGTACCTGCCTGAGAGCGGGATGCTCGGCAACCCCGGCCAGGGTATCGCCGTAGATGAAGAGGTCGAGCACCGTCACCCGGTGGCCGGCCGCGAGTAGCTTTGGCACCAGGACCGACCCCACATAGCCGGCGCCGCCGGTCACCATCACGCTGCGGCCACTCTTGCCGGCGTCACTTGTCATGCACACTCTCCTAGTTTCGCCCTGAACCGCCGCAGCGGCACCGTTGCTTCTAGGTGGTCCTCGTTCTGCCGGCCCATCGCCATGCTACTTAAGAAGCGTTTGCAGGTAGCGGACGAGGGGCACCTTCTCTACCGATTCCCGGTGCCCGACGATGCCTACCTTCATGGCCCCCACCGCGTTTCCGATGAAACCGACCAGGTCCATGTCCGCCCCGCTGGCAACCAGCGGCGAGGTCACCGCCAGGAAAGCGTCGCCCGCGCCCAGGGTGTCCAAAGCCTGGCCGGTGAAGGCCGGAATATGGTGCACGCCCTCCGAGCGGTCGTAGGTGACGCAGCCATAGCGGCCATGGGTCAGGATCATGCGGTCGCAGGCGACCTGCTCCGGCAACACCTTGCTGGCGATCAGGCCGAGGTCGCCGAACTTGTCGGCCACCGCGAGCTTGGCCTCTGGCGCGTCGATGCAGATGTAGTCGGCCCAGGGATATTTGGTGACCAGGTTGTAGCCTTGGTTGGCGCTGTTGCTCTGGGCGTTGATGGCCAAGAATTTGGCGCTGTCGCTGAGCGCGTCGATGCTCTTGCGCGTGATCAGCCCATGGCCGAAGTCGGTGACGATGACCAAGTCGAAGTCGCCGGCGCGCTCGCGGATCGAAGCGGCGAAGTCCTGTTCCTGCTGACCGATCAGGTGGCTGTCGTCCATGTAATAGACTTCGAACAGCTTGCGCAAATAGTCGCTGTCGACGAAGCGGCTCTTGCGCGTGGTCGGCACGCCGGGGCGGCGAATGGCGGTCATCTTCACGTTGGGCTTGAGCGAGGCGAGAACCAGGTCCTCGCAACTATCGACCTTGCCCAGGCAGGTCAGGACTTCCACCTCGCGGCAGAAGCCGGCGACGTGATTGGCCGCGGCAATGACGCCGCCGGCAAAGAGCTCGCGGTCCCGGTACTGGGTGGCAATAAGGTTCTCCTTGGGGGATTTTCCAAGGGGCGCCACATAGTGATATTCGTCGATGATGGTATCGCCGACCAGAAGCACCTTGTAATCGCGCACGCCTTCGATCATGCCGAGCAGCCTGTCGGCGATGTCGCGCTCGCGCTGCAGCTCCAGATAGCCCCGCAGCTTGGGGTCGTGGATATCGAAAAAGCGGTTGAGCAGCGACGACGAGCTGAAGGTGATGTCGTCGGTGAAGAGGATGCGCCCGCCGCCGGCCTCGACGGAAGTGCGCTCGTCGACGATCTTGCCGGTCGTATCGTTCTCGGCCTCGGCATAGTCCGAGCCCTTGGCATAGACATCGGGCTTCAAGGCACCGATCACGTTCTCCGCCGTCGGCGCCTCGTTGACCGCCACCCAATCCACGTAGCCGAGCGCGGCCAGCATCTCGGCGCGCAAGGGGGCGGTGAAGACGGGCCGGCCCGGCCCTTTGTTGACGTAAGCATCGCCTGTGATGGTGACGATCAGAACGTCGCCTTCCGCGCGGGCCTGCTCCAGGTGACGGACATGACCCATGTGAAGCAGGTCGAAGGTGCCGTGAGCGAGCACGACCCGAAGACCCCTGGCCTGCGCCTCGGCAACGATATCGACCAGTTCGTCGAGCGGCTTGATCTTGGCCCGTGCCGAGGCTTCCGCCTCCTGCGACAGGGGTATCTCACGCTCCGGGAACTTCTTGACGACCTTGCTCATCGATGTTCCTCCACGCGAGCCTCGTCTTCACCGAGGTAACGAAACCAATCGGCCGTCGCCTCGGCGATCGCGTCCGGCTCCCAGACCGGCGCATCGCGATAAAGCTCGATGTGCTCCAGCATACGCGTCACGCCTTCGTCGAATGGCACCTTCGCCTGCCAGCCCAAGATGTCTTGGATCTTTCGAGTATCCGCGAAAGTAATGTCGGGCTCGCCCGGCCGGCGCGGGATGTGGACGGCCTCGCCGCCCAACAGGCCAACCAGGCGGTTGACGCTGTAGTGATCGCCCGAGCCTACGTTGAACACCTCGCCGGCGGCGTCGGACGCGGCCGCGGTGACGAAAGCATCGGCCACGTCGATGACATAGGTGAAATCGCGGGACTGGCTGCCGTCGCCGACCACGGTGAAGGGCTTGCCGGCCAGCTTTTGGGCCAGGAAGACGCCGAACACCGCGCCATAGGCGCCGGTGGTTCGGTGCCGCGGGCCGAATACGTTGAATAGCCTGAGGGAGACGGCCGGCAGTGTGTAGGTCTGGGCCCAATGCAGGACATACTGCTCGCCGACCCATTTCGAGAGGGCATAGGGATACATCGGCCTGGCTGGCGCCGTCTCGGGCGTCGGGGTCACGTCGGGCATGCCATAGCAGGACGACGAGGCGGCATAAAGGAACCGCCGGACCTCGGCCCTGCGGGCGGCTTCAAGCACCCGCACCGTGCCTTCCACGTTGGCCCGATGATAGTCCAGCGGCCGCTGAATGGACGGCACGATGTCGGCCAATGCCGCGAGGTGGAACAGCCATTCGGCCCCGGCAACAATCTCGTCGAGCGGATCGGCGGCCACATCGCGGCGATGGAACGAGAAGCGGCCCTCGGCCTCGGCGCCCTTCGCGAATTCCAGGTTGCTCTTGCGCCCGATGGACAGGTCGTCGATCCCGATCACCCGGTGTCCGTCGGCGAGCAGGCGCTCGACCAGGTGACTGCCGACAAATCCCGCCGCCCCGGTGACGACCGCGCTAGGCTTTGTCCCTTGGCTCGCCGACAAGCGATTGCCCTCCGATTCGGCCCTATTGACGGCCCTGCGGCGCCGATGGAAGCGGGCCGAAGCCCCTGCGCACGCTAGACTGACCCAAAGCTGCGCATTTCGATTTAATAAATCACTAAAACCGGCATATCACCAGCAGGATATATGGCAGTTGCGGTGAAACCTAGCCCATCTGGCCTATGGTCTGGCGGGCGGGTCCGGCTGTCCGGCTTCGCCTATTTCGCATAGCGAACCGGAAGGACCGTGGTGTACTTCAGGGTCTCCATAGTGAAATTCGAGCTGACATCGGCCAGTTCGGCCACCGAAATGAGGCGCTTGTAGACCTGATCGTAGGCGGCAATGTCGGGGACCACGATTCGCAGCAGATAGTCGATATCGCCGCTCAGGCGGTAGAACTCCACCACCTCCTCGATTTCCGTAACTCCTTTGGCGAAGCGCGCCAGCCAATCGATATTGTGCTGGCTGGTCTTGACCCGGACGAAAACGGTGACGCCCACATTCATTTTCTCGGGATCCAGCAGCGCCACACGGCGCTGGATGACGCCGGAGCGTTCTAGGTTCTGGATCCGCCGCCAGCACGGCGTGGTGGACAGGCCGGCCCGCTCGGCGACCTCCGCCACCGCGAGGGTCGCGTCTCGCTGCAAAGACGTTAAAATTCTCTTGTCAATCGCATCCATGCAATCTCATTCCAGATTGTGTTAACTATTAGCATGACATGCTCATATTGGCTGAAATACCGGATTCTTTGCAAACTTTTTCCAACCCGACTCTTGTAGGCTTAGCCCTAAGAACCGAGTTCGGGAGAGATTCCCCCCATGTTGAAAGTGTCGAAAGCCTTGTTCTGTGATCACCCCGCCTCGGTCGACGAGACCTACACCGAGCACATGGCGGCCGCCGGCGGATTTGCCTTGCGCCTTTTCGTGGCGGGCTTCGTCTGTTCGGTGCACGCCGTCTTGCCGTTCCTCTTCGTCAAGACCGGCAGCACCATGATCGCGGAGCTTCACGACCGAATGGTGACCAACCGCCGCCGCCTGCGCGGCACCGCCGGAGCCCAGACCGCGGCGCCTCGGTCTTGAAATCGTCATCGAGTCAAAGACCATCTAACGGTCGGAATCCGGATTGCATCCGAACCTGAATCCTTAGATTTGCTCAACCCATCGTGATTGGTCTCCCGCCATCGTGATTGGTCTCCCGGCAGGCCTCGCTCGATACTCGGGGATCATGTCGGCATTGAAACCCACTCGCCCCTGGCTCCTCGGCCTGGCCCTTCTGGGCTTGGCAATTGTGGGCTATTTCGCCTTGGTCCCGGGAGCGACGGCAAATCCGTCTTCCTGGCGCTTCGAATGGCCACGCACGGATTTCAACAAGACCAGCGTCGACTTCGACGAGATTCTCAGCGGCGGGCCGCCGAAGGACGGCATCCCTTCGATCGACGACCCGAATTTCGTCCCGGTCTCCGAGGTGACCGACCTGGGGCCCCAGGAACCGGTGATCGCACTGGTGATCAACGGCGACGCCCGGGCTTACCCTTTGCGCATCCTCACCTGGCACGAGATCTGCAACGACGTGGTGGGCGGCGTCCCGGTCGCCGTCACCTATTGCCCCCTGTGTAACTCCGCCATCGTCTTCGACCGGCGGGTCGACGGCGTGGCGACCGAGTTCGGCGTCACCGGCAAGCTGCGCAACTCCGATATGGTCATGTACGACCGCAACACCGAGAGCTGGTGGCAGCAGTTCCTTGGGGTCGGCATCGTCGGAGAACAGACCGGCAAAGAGCTCGCCATGCTCCCCTCGCGGCTCGAGTCCTGGGAGCGCTTCGCCGCTCGCCATCCCGACGGCCAGGTCCTGGTGCCCAACAATCCCGGGATGCGGCCCTACGGCGCCAACCCCTATGTCGGCTACGACTCGGAGCGCCAGCCCTTCCTCTATCGCGGCGACTACCCCGAGGGGATCGCCCCCCTCGCCCGGGTGATCGCTGTCGGCGACCAGGCCTGGGCGCTCGACCTGCTGCGCGAGAAGGGCCGCATCGAGGCCGGCGATCTGGTGCTCACCTGGGAGGCGGGCCAGAACTCGGCCCTGGACACGCGCAGCATTTCAGACGGCCGGGACGTGGGCAACGTTGTGGTGCAACGCCACGGCAGTGACGGCCCGGACGACGTCGCTTACGACACGACCTTCGCCTTCGTATTCCACGCCTTCCGGCCCGACGGCGCACTCCATATCGACTGACTCCAGCGATGGAGCCGGCCCCGGAGTCGCCGCCGCCGCCGCCCACCGACGATTCGAGCCGCCACCTCTTCCACCCAATAAATCGTAATAATTTCAATACCGTACGCCTGCGCCATATTTTTTTTCGTGACATGTGAGCGGGGACGCTATGCTCGCACGCGTACAGGGAGCTTTGGTCAAAAGGCTTGGATCGACGGCCCAAATCGGTCGTTTCGCTCCGAGTTCGGTGTGCAAGTGAGCTTGCTCAACAAGCTGTCGGACTCCCTCTTGAGTACCACCGGGCGCACGCGGGATCGTGCGTTTCTCGATGCCGCCATGGCCGCAGCGGCGCTGGTCGCCACGGCCGACGGCGATGTCAGCTTTGCGCAACGTAGCCGCCTCGACGACCTGCTAAGCAGCGCCGAGCCCCTGAAGGCGCATGACGTTCACGATGCGGCCGACCTCTTTCGAATCTTTGCCGAGAATATCCTGGCGCACCCCGAGGAAGGCCGCCTCCGGGCCCTGAAAGCCGTGCGGTGCGTGAATAGAGACGACGACGCATCACAACTCCTGATGCGCATCGCCTGCGCCATGGGCCGGGCCGAAGGGGCTTATTCCCGTCCCGGCATGGTTCAGATCCGGCGCATCGCCATGACCCTCGGGCAAAGCGATCTGGACCTGGAGGACGAGGACACCGCAGCGACACTTGCCGGGGAGGAGCGGCCCTACGTCATTACGGTCGGCAATCACAAGGGTGGGACCGGCAAGTCGACGACCGCCATGCACCTGGCGATTGGGCTGATGACGCAGAAGCATAGCGTTGGCTGCGTCGACCTGGATGGCAAGCAGGGGACGCTATCGCATTATCTCGCCAATCGCGCCGCGACGCAGGCCGCCACCGGTCGAGACCTGCCCCAGCCGCGCATCCAGAGCATCGAGCCCGCGACTGGGCGCGACCGCGAGGCGGCGGAGGCGAAGGAGAGTGAGCGCCTCGAGCAAGCCCTTGCGGCCCTCGCGGATTGCGATTTTGTGATCCTCGACACCCCCGGCAGCGACGGCCATTTGACCGACCTGGGTCATGCCCGCGCCGACACCCTGATTACGCCGCTCAATGACTCCTTCCTGGATATCGACGTCTTGGCGCGCATCGACCGGCAGCGCCGCTTGGTCCTCGGCCCCAGCGGCTATGCCCAGATGGTCTCCCGGCAAAGCGAACATCGCGTGGCCAACGGCCAGGAGCCGATCGACTGGCTGGTCATGCGCAACCGCCTGGCCCAGTTGGATGCGCGCAACACCCGGGACATGGCGGGCCTGCTCGGGCAGCTCAGCGAGCGTATGGGATTCCGCTTGCAGCCGGGCCTGAGCGAGCGGGTGGTCTATCGCGAGCTTTTCTTCAGCGGCTTGACCCTGTTGGACCTGCCTGCCGACGCCGAGGAGGCGCGGTTCAATCCGAGCCGCTGGAACGCACGCAGGGAGATACGCGATCTTC
>CALJXB010000249.1 GCA_937974415.1 uncultured Kiloniellales bacterium | reverse complement strand
AGGTGGAAGTGGGGCACCTCCTGATGGCCGTCGCGGCCGTGATTGGCGAGGATGCGGTAACCGGGGTCCTGGAGCCCGAGGTCCCGTGCAATCTGTCCTGCAGCCCGCATGAAGCCCGCGATCTCCGCGTCCGACGCGCTCTCGGTGAAGTCGTCGAAAGAGACGTAGGCGCCCTTGGGAATGACCAGCACGTGGGTCGGCCGCTGGGGATTGATGTCCCGGAAGGCGAGCGCGTGGTCGTCCTCGTAGACCTTATCGCAGGGAATATCCCCCTTCAGGATCAGCGCGAAAATGTTGCCTTCGTCGTAAGCCATCTGGTTCCCCTCCCTGCGGCCTTTTCGGTCTTCGATCCTCGACTCATTTCGCCTTGCGCGCGGCCTTTTCGGCGACACCCGAGATGCCGCGGCGCGCCGCCAGCGCGGCCCAGACCTCGGCCGGCCGGACACCGCGGGCGGCCCACAGGACCAGCAGGTGATAGAGCAGGTCGGCGCTCTCCGAGACCAGGCGCGCCTTGTCGCCGCCGGCACCCTCGATGACCGCCTCGACCGCTTCCTCGCCCAGCTTCTTGGCCGCGGCCTGGGGCCCGCCGGCAAGCAGCGCGGCCGTGTGGGACTCTTCGGGATCGGCCGTCCGCCGGCTTTCGATCACCGCAAAGAGTTCGTCGAGTTGGCGCCCGTCCAGCTCTTCGCCCGACATTTGGATTTCCCCCGGCGACGCTTCAGCCCTTCAGGTAACAGGATTGGCCGGCCCTGTCACGCAGCCCCTCCTTGGAGTCGCTCATGAGGCTGGAGTTTCATTCAGGGAACGCGCAAGACAGACCCGAAGGTCTGATTTTGCGGGAGAAGCAGACGATCTGGCTGCCCCCTTGTTACGGCAGCTCCGAGCCGACTGCGGACGTTTGAGATCCAAATTCGGCGGCCTCCGGCCTGTCGAAGTCGGACCTTCCTGGTGCCGTGCCATGATCAATCGTCCCTACAGCGAATTTGCCGCAGTCCTCAATTATGTTCCGGACACGCGCCAATCGATTGACCGGCTCGGGTCAAGCTCGGACCGCCGGAGCCTCTTCTCAAAACGTCCGCACTAATGGGGGAAGCGGTCACCCGATGTCCGCTCTTCCGCCTCGGCGGTGGCACGGATGTCGGGTCCCGAGCGCTAGAACGCCAGGGCCGCCTGCGCTTCGGCGGCTTCCTCTTCGGTCCATTGGCGGACGGGAGTCGGTGCGGCGACGCGGGTGAGAGGCAGGAAGGTACCTTCGCCAGGCTCGTCAAGCACCACCGATCCGGCGGGCGAGGTCACCTCGATCGCGCCTTCGATTATCTGGAAGCCGTAATGCGGCTGGCCGGCCGGCATTCCCACGGTCAGTTCCCCGCCGAGGAACACGGTGCCTCGTATGCCGACAACCGCCACCGGTGTTTCGAGGGCGACGTTGTCCGGCGCCAGCTTGCCAATCTGGCCCGCTGCGAAGCGAAACACGCCCTGCGCTATGGCTAGTGCCTGGCTGGAGTCGCCACTCGGTGCATAGACGAACTGGTCGATGGTGATAAGTGCATTCTCGCCCAAGGTAAGCATCGACTCGTCGTCGAAACGGATTTGTAGCCGTGCGCCCGGGCCGGTGCGGATCTCGTCGCCGACAAAGATGCGACCGCCTTCCGCCAGATCGATGGTGACGGCGGCCGTACTCCGGCTGGCCGGGCCCTTCTGGCGCTCGACGTGGCCAGCCGCCTGCTGAGCCTGCACCGGCAGACCGGACAGCAGGCCGACAACCAGCAGGCCCGCGAGGATTGCGAAACGAATTTTCATGCGGGGCTCCCCCATGCGGCCCGCGTTCGAGCCATTGTTGTGAGCCGGTCGGAGCGGAGGCGCAACCGGCGTCCCGGCATTGTCACACTATACCTGGTTGGGTGGCGGCTGTCGCCGTCCCACCGTCCTCAACTGAGACGTAGCACAGCCCCTCTCGATACCTCGGAGCTTCGCAATCGGACCCCGTCCTACTCCGCCGGGCGGACCGGCACGCCGTGGGCCGCCAGGTGGGCCTTGGCCTCGCCGATGGAATAGGTCCCGAAGTGGAAAATCGAGGCCGCGAGCAGCGCCGCCGCATGGCCCTCGCGCACGCCTTCGACCAGGTGATCGAGGGTGCCGACCCCGCCCGAGGCGATGACCGGGACCGAGACCGCGTCGGCCACGGCACGGGTGAGCGGGATGTCGTAGCCCACTTGCGTGCCGTCCCGGTCCATGGAGGTGAGCAGAATCTCGCCGGCGCCGAGCGCCGCCACGCGCTGCGCCCAGTCGACGGCATCGAGCCCGGTCGGCTCGCGCCCGCCGTGGGTAAAGACTCGGAAGGTGCCGTCCTCGGCCAGCTTGGCGTCGACCGCGACGACGATGCACTGGCTGCCGAACTTCTCCGCCGCCCGGCGCACCAGCTCCGGGTCCTTCACGGCCGCGGTCATGATCGAGACCTTGTCGGCCCCAGCCAGAAGAAGCTGGCGGATGTCCTCGAGGCTGCGCACGCCGCCGCCCACGGTGAGCGGCATGAAACAGACCTCGGCGGTCCGTGCCACCACGTCGAGGAGGATGTCGCGGCGCTCGTGGCTGGCGGTGATGTCGAGGAAGCAGAGCTCGTCAGCGCCAGCCCGGTCGTAGAGGGTGGCCTGCTCCACCGGGTCACCGGCGTCGCGCAGATTGACGAAGTTGACGCCCTTGACGACCCGGCCGTCCTTGACGTCGAGGCAGGGGATGATGCGCGCCTTGAGCATCAGGTGTCCTCGCCGCTCGCCGCCAGCTGAAACAGGCTCGCCGGGTCGATGCGCCCGTCGTAGAGGGCGCGGCCGCAAATAGCGCCGGCCAAGGGCGGATCGTCCAGCGCCATGAGGGCGGCGATATCGTCGAGCGAGGAGATCCCGCCCGAGGCGATGACGGGAATGCCGACCGCCCTCGCCAGCTCCGCTGTGGCCACCAGATTGACGCCTTCCAGGGCCCCGTCGCGCTCGATGTCGGTGTAGACGAGGGCGGCGACGCCGGCGTCCTCGAAGCGGCGGGCCAGGTCGATCGCCAAGGCCTCGCTCTCCTCGGCCCAACCTTCGACGGCGACCCGCCCGCCGCGCGCGTCGATCGATACCACCACCTGCCCGGGATAGCGCCGGCAGGCGGCACGCACCAGGTCCGGGTCCTTGACCGCGGCCGTGCCGAGGATGACCCGCTTGACGCCGGCGGCCAGCCAGCGCTCGACCGCCGCCATGTCGCGGATGCCGCCGCCCAGCTGGACCGGCAGTTCGACCGCTTCGAGAATCGCCTGGACGGCAGCGGCATTTACAGAGCGGCCCTCGAAGGCACCGTTGAGGTCGACCAGGTGAAGCCAGGTGAAGCCAGCCGCGGCGAAGTCGCGGGCCTGGGCCGCAGGATCCGGGTTGTAAAGAGTCGCGTGCCCCATCTCGCCGCGCAGGAGGCGCACCGCGGCGCCGTCTTTCAGGTCGATGGCGGGAAAGATGATCATGCTTGGTCTAACGCCCCCCGGCGCCGCTACGTCGTGCCGTCAAGCCGACAGCGTCTCCTCCATCCCGCCCAGGTCCTTCACGTAATAGAGGCCGGTATGCCAGCGGCCGTCGATCCAGGCGTAACGCGGGTGGCTGCCCCAGCGCCGGTAGCCGAGCTGCTCGTAGACCGTTATGGCGCGCTCCTGGGTCTCGCGGACGTCCAGATTGAGGACTCGCAGGCCGGCGTCCCGAGCTGCCGCCTCGACCGCCAGCACGAGGGCACGCGCCAAGCCGTGGCCGCGCGCCCAAGGGGCCACGAAAAAAGTGGTGAGCTGCCCGGTGAAAGCTTGCGCCTCGTTGTTCTTGGGCGGCCGCAGGAGCTGGGCCGAGCCGGCGACGACGCCGTCCAGGCGGCCGAGCGCCAGTTCCCGTTCGGGCACCAGCAGCACGCCCTTCCAATAGGCCTCCATGACGTGGCGCGGCGGCGGCGTCAACCAGCCGAAGCCGCCGCCGTCCAGGATAGCCGAATCGGCGGCGTCGCAGAGCTCGTGCAGGGCCGAACCGGCAAGCTCGGCCACCCGTTCGACGGCTATCTGGGCCCCGGGACTGTCCGGGGGGTTATCGGGGTGGCTTTCGGGGGGGCTATTTGCAGCACTCGACGACATAATATCATCCGCCTCCATCAAGGATTCCATTGCAAGAAATTGGCGAGCAGCTGCAGGCCAGCGCGCTGGCTCTTCTCCGGGTGAAACTGGGTGCCGATCATGTTGTCGCGGCCGATTACCGCCGTCACCGGACCGCCGTAGTCGACCTCCGCCCACACGGCGCCTCGGTTTTCGGCGCGGAACATGTAGCTGTGCACGAAGTAAACATGGGTGCCGTCGCCTAATCCTTGAAGGACCGGATGGGCGGAATTGGCGATTTTCAGCTCGTTCCAACCCATGTGGGGGATCTTGAGGCCCTGATCCGCGCGGTCGATCGCCACCACCTCGCCGGCCAGCCAGCCGAGGCCCGGGTGGGAGCCGTGTTCGAGGCCCCGTGTCGCCATCAGCTGCATGCCGACGCAGATACCGAGAAACGGCCGCCCGGCCCCGATCACGCTCTCCTCCAGGGCCTCGATCATGCCGTCCAGCGCCGCCAGACCGCGGCGGCAGTCGCCGAACGCGCCGACGCCCGGCAGAACGATGCGATCGGCGCGCCGGACTGCCGCCGGCGCCGGCGTGACCTCCACTTCGGCCTGCAAC
The DNA here is from genome assembly GCA_937974415.1 of uncultured Kiloniellales bacterium. Classification (GTDB taxonomy): domain Bacteria; phylum Pseudomonadota; class Alphaproteobacteria; order Kiloniellales; family JAKSDN01; genus CALJXB01. The sequence continues at coordinate 2,648 of CALJXB010000249.1, read as the reverse complement.
CCGGCCTCCGAGGCCGCCCGTTCGAGCGCCTTGGCCGCCGAGCGCAGGTTGCCCGAGCCGTAATCGACGACAGCCAGTTTCATGGTCGCGCAGCCCTTTTTAGAGCTTGCCCTTGGTCGAGGGCACCTCGCCCGCTTTGCGCGGATCGATCTCGACCGCCTGGCGCAGGGCGCGGGCGAGGCCCTTGAAGCAGGACTCGATGATGTGGTGGCTATTGGTGCCGTAGAGGTTTTCCACGTGCAGCGTCATCCCGGCGTTCTGGGCGAAGGCATGGAACCACTCCTTGAACAGCTCGGTATCCATCTCGCCCAGCTTGTCGCGGGTGAAGTTCACCTTCCACACCAGATAGGGTCGGTTGGAGAGGTCCAGCGCCACCCGGGTGAGGGTCTCGTCCATCGGAATTAGCACGTCGGCGAAGCGCTCGATGCCCTTGCGGTCGCCGAGCGCCCGGTCGACCGCCTGGCCCAGGGCGATCCCGGTATCCTCGGTGGTGTGGTGGTAATCGATGTGCAGGTCGCCTTCGGCCTTGAGGGTGATGTCCATCAGGCTGTGGCGCGACAGCTGCTCCAGCATGTGATCGAGGAAACCGATCCCGCTGGAAACGTCGTAGCGCCCGCTGCCGTCCAGATCGACGGTCGCCGAGATCTTGGTTTCCGAGGTGTTGCGCTCGACCTTGGCTTGGCGCATGTGAGAACCCTCCAGCCCCTCCCCCATGAGAGGCGGCGCCCTTGTAGCAGGAAGCCGGCCTATCGGCTAGAGCGGGATGAGATGAAATTGAGCCACGCTGACGGAGCGATTTTGGCCGGACGTTAGGAGCGACGACGAAGGACATGCTGAAGCATATTGGAGGAGGAGCGACGCGGCGTCCGGCCCAAAGCGCCCGTCCCGTGCGGGTTGGCCTGGGTTGGCCCTCCGCGTCGTTGCGGGCCTCGCCCGATGCCCCACATCGCGCTTCGGCCCGCGCCTAGCGGGCGGGGCCAACCCAGGCCAACAGCGTTGGCTCAATTTCATCTCATCCCGCTCTTGGCCCTCTCTCCTCCTGACAGCGCCCTGTCAGTTGGCCCTCGCTAGTCTGGGTCCAGGCTTCAGCGATGCATTGGGCCCGGAGATCATGACGGCATCCACCGACGCACGAAACACCCACCGCTACGGCGTGCTGCTCGTCACCGCCTCGGCGATCGTGTTCAGCTTGGCCGGCGTCCTGACCAAGGCAATAGAAAGCGACGCTTGGACGATCACCTGCTGGCGCGGTCTCCTCGGCGGCGCGCTCATCGTGCTCTACGTGGCCTGGCGCGGCCGCGGCAAACCGATGGGGCGGGCCTTCAGGCTCGGCTTGCGCGGCTGGGTCCTCGCCACGGTCGGGAGCGCCGCAAGCCTCGCCTTCGTCTTCGCGTTCAAGCTGACCTACGTAGCCAACGTCGCCGTGATCTACGCGACGGCACCGTTCCTCGCCGCCGGCCTCGCTTGGCTTTTCCACAGGGAGCGTCTCAGGCCCGCAACGTCTCTTGCGGCCGGAGTCTCGTTCCTCGGCGTCTTCGTCCTCGTCTCCGGCGGACTGGGGTCGGCGAACGTGCTGGGCGACGGAGTGGCCCTTCTCATGACCCTCGGCAATGCGCTCTACATGGTGCTGATCCGCCTGTTCAAGGACACGCCCGTCGTGCTCGCGGGCGGCGTTTCGGGGCTCCAGCTCTTCGTCGTCGGATGGCTCGTCGTCGATCCGCTCGCGGTGTCCCGGTCGGATGCGGCTCTGCTCGCACTCTTCGGGCTGTCGTTTGCCATCGCCGTCGTTCTCTGGACCGAGGGCGCCCGGCTGATACCGGCCGCCGAAGCAAGCCTTTTAGGATCGGTCGAGACGCCTTTTGCCATCCTCCTCGCCTGGCTCATTCTCGCGGAACTGCCGCCCGTGGCCAGCTTCATCGGCGGCGCCATCGTCCTCGCCGCCGTGTGCGCGCATGCGGCCCGAGACCTCGCCCGAGCGCCGCCGATACCCTAAGCCCTTCCAAACGTGAAGAGTTGCCTTCCTGAGCGGATGGGCGCTAGATAGCGGAAAGGGCCGCGCCTTGACCCGCAACCCGCTGCGGCCCATGTGAGAGGCCATGCGCGACGACCGGACAGCCCAGTACCACGGCACCACCATCCTCTCGGTCCGCAAGGCGGGTCAGGTGGTGGTCGCCGGCGACGGCCAGGTGAGTCTGGGCGAGACGGTGATCAAGTCCAACGCCCGCAAGGTGCGCCGCCTGGGCAAAGGCGAGGTCATCGCCGGCTTCGCCGGCGCCACGGCCGACGCCTTCACCCTTTTCGAGCGCCTCGAGGGCAAGCTCGAGACCTATCCGGGCCAGCTCACCCGCGCCTGTGTGGAGCTCGCCAAGGACTGGCGTACCGACCGCTATCTCAGACGCCTCGAGGCCATGATGGCGGTCGCCGACGCCGGCGTCTCGCTGGTGCTGACCGGCACCGGCGACGTGCTGGAGCCCGAGGACGGAATGATCGGCATCGGCTCCGGCGGGTCCTACGCGCTCGCCGCCGCGCGCGCTTTGGTCGACATCGACGATCTCGACGCCGAGGCCGTCGCCCGCAAATCCATGTCCATCGCAGCCGGGATCTGCATCTACACGAATGACAACATCGTCCTTGAAAGCCTTGACGCC
>CALJXB010000248.1 GCA_937974415.1 uncultured Kiloniellales bacterium | reverse complement strand
TCCGCGCGGTCCTGCGGGCGGCCAAGGAGGCCGTGGACCAGGCGCGCAGCGGCGGGGGCCCGAGCTTCATCCTGGCCGACACCTACCGCTGGCGCGAGCACTGCGGGCCGTTCTACGACAACGACCTCGGTTATCGAAGCGAGGAGGAGTTCCAGGCCTGGCGCGAGCGCGATCCCATCGCCCGCCATCGCCGCCTGCTCACCGAGGCGGGCATCTTGGACGCGGAACAGGAAGCCGACATGGTGCGCGTCAGTGAGGACGAGATCGCCGAGGCTTTTGCCTTCGCCGAAGACGCGCCCTATCCCGATCCGGAGACCGCGGGGGAGGGTATCTATGCCTGAGCCGCGCATCATGAACGCCGCCGAGGCACTGCGCGAGGCCATGGACCTGGCGCTGGCGCGCTGGCCCGAGGTCTATCTCATGGGCGAGGGGGTGGCCGATCCCAAGGGCATCTTCGGAACCACGGTGGGCCTGGCCGAGAAATACGGCCCCGACCGGGTCGTCGAAATGCCGGTGGCGGAAAACGGGCTGACGGGAGTCGCCATCGGCTCGGCGCTCATGGGTCAGCGGCCGGTGCTGGTGCATCAGCGCGTCGACTTCGCGCTGCTCAGCCTGGAGCAGTTGTTCAATACAGCGGCCAAGAGCCACTACGTGACTGGCGGCAAGCACCGGGTGCCCCTCGTCGTGCGCATGGTGATCGGCCGCGGTTGGGGCCAGGGCCCGCAGCACTCTCAAAGCCTGGAGGCGATCTTCGCCCACGTTCCCGGGCTCAAAGTGGTCATGCCGGCCACCCCGGCGGAGTTCAAGGGCCTGCTGCTGGGTGCCATCGAAGACGACAATCCTGTGCTCATGCTGGAGCACCGCTGGCTGCACTATGTGACTGGCGAGGTGCCCGAGGGCTTCACCTCAATCCCCATCGCCGGTCCGCGTCTGGCGCGCGAAGGTAAGGACCTAACCATCGTGGCCTCCTCCTACACGGTGCTGGAAGCCCTGTGCGCGGCCGACGCCTTGGCGGAGTCCGGCTGCGAGGCGGAGGTTTTCGATCTGAGGGTGCTGAGGCCGCTCGACTTCGCGGCGATCCTGGCTTCGGTGCGCCGGACCGGGCACCTGATCACGGTCGATACGGGATTTCGCATGGGCGGCCTCGGTGCCGAACTGGCGGCGGAGATCACCGAGCAAGCCTTCACGGAGCTCAAGCAGGCACCGCGCCGGATCGGGCTGCCCGATCATCCGACCCCCAGCAGCCGGGCCCTGGCGGCGGGCTACTACCCCGGCTCTGTCGATATCGTCGATACGGTGGAGGACCTGTTGGGCCTCGACAGCGCGGCGGCCGAGGGCGCCCGCCAGGCCTGCATCGCGGCCCGCCAGGGCGTGGCCATCGACAAGCCCGACCCGGCCTTCAAGGGGCCCTTCTGATGAGCGATCCGGCCGAAAAGCGCGACCCCGCGGCGGCGAAAGGCGAGCCGCGGATGCGGGTGCGCTATTCCTACCTACCCCAGCAGTTCGCCGACATCGACGACCTCTGGGCTGAGTTGAAGGCTTTCGTTGCCACCGGCGACTTCACCCTCGGCATGCCGTTGACGGAGTTCGAGGGCCGATTCGCCGAGCTGATCGGCACCCGCCACGCGATCGGCGTGAACTCCGGGACCGATGCCATCAAGCTGGGGCTGAAAGCGGTGGGGGTCTCGCCCGGCGACGAGGTCATCACCGCCGCCAATACCTTCGTCGCCACCGTGGGCGCGATCAACGAGGTGGGCGCGCGGCCGGTCTTCGTCGACGTGGACGACACCTTCTGCATGGACGTCGGCCTGGTGGAGGCGGCGATCACCGAGCGCACTTGTGCGATCGTGCCGGTGCACTTCACCGGCTACATGACCGACATGCGCAAGCTCGTGCCAATCGCCGAACGACATGGCCTGCCGCTGGTCGAAGACGCCTGCCAGTCGATCCTCGGCGCCATCGAGGATCGCAATGCCGGCACCTGGGGGCGGGCAGGCGCCTTTTCGCTGCACCCTTTGAAGAACCTCAACGTCTGGTCGGACGGCGGGCTGATTGTGACCGACGACAATGCCTTGGCCGACCACCTGCGGCTCCTACGCAACCACGGCCTGTCTGACCGGGACACGGTGAGCCTGCTCGGTTACAACTCCCGGCTCGATACCCTGCAAGCCGTGGTCGGCAACTGGCTGATCCCCCAGACCCGGGCCATCGCCGAGGCACGGATCGCCAACGCTGCTTACTTCGACCGGCACCTGGGCGCCCTGCCGCAGATCCGCATTCCGCCGCGGCCGGCCGACATGCGCATCGTCTATCACCTCTACATCGTCTTCGCCGAAGACCGCGACGCCCTGCTGGCGCACTGCGTCGACCGGGGCATCGAGGCCAAGGTGCACTACCCGGTGCCGATCTACCGCCAGCCGGGCCTTGCCCACCTGGGCTACAAGGAGGGCGACTTTCCGGTCACCGACGGCCACACCCACGACATCGTCACCTTTCCCGTCGATCAACACCTGTCGCGCGAGCAGCAGGACTATGTGATCGAGACCGTGCGGAACTTCTATGCCGGTCGCTGAACCCGAGGTCATGGATGAAGGCCCTGCACGAGGTGCCAGTGCCGCCCGAGAGGTGCCCTACGTGAATATGGCGGCCCAGTGGGCCGAGGAGCGCCAGGCCCTGCTGCCCATAATAGAGCGGGTCCTGGCTGAAGGTCATTGGGTCGGGGGCGCGGAAATCGATGCGTTCGAAGCCGCTGCGGCGCGGCTGTGCGGTGTCGCCCACGCGGTCGCGCTCAACTCCGGGACCGACGCCCTGGCCCTCGGCATGGCGGCGCTCGGCATCGGGCCGGGCGACGAAGTGATCACGCCGCCCAACTCCTTCATCGCCTCGACGGCGGCCATCGTGCAGCTCGGCGCACATCCGGTCTTC
>CALJXB010000247.1 GCA_937974415.1 uncultured Kiloniellales bacterium | reverse complement strand
AGCCGGGCGGTTAAAACAACAAACCAGCTTTCTTGGCAAGAAATTTAATTTCGCCGCACCGGGGCCGCGCCCAGCCCGCAAGCCTCACGCCTCGTCTTCGCGCGGATAGGCAATCACCGAAATGAAGCGGATCGGCAGCTTGCGCAGCTCCTCCGGGCCGTGCGGCGCGTCGGCATCGAAATAGAGCGAATCGCCGGGCCGCAGCACATAGGTCTTGTCGCTGTGGCGGTAGCCCACCTCGCCTTCCAGCATATAGATGAACTCCAGGCCGGAATGCTGGAACAGGGGAAAGACGTCGGATTCCTCGGTCAGGGTGATGAGGTAGGGCTCGACCAGGACGCGCTTGCCGCCGCTGTGGCCGAGCAGCTCGTATTGATGGCCGGCACGGGTGCCGCGCCGCTCGATCTTGAGGCCCTCGCCGGCGCGCACGAAGGTGGCCGCGCGCTCTTCCTCGAAGCGGCGGAAGAAGGCGGTCACCGGCACGTGGAGCGCGCGCGACAGGGCCTGGAGCGTGCTCAGCGACGGCGATATGCCGCCGTTCTCGATCTTCGAGAGCATGCCGGTCGAAAGGCCCGCCGCCTTGGCCAGCTCCATCACGGTCATGTCGAGCTGTTGGCGAAAGGCGCGGACCTCGCGGCCGATGGCGACCTCGAGATGGTTCTCCCGCGCGCCGCTGAGGGCGTGCGGGTCCTGCTGGGCGGCACTATCCGCACTCTGTGACTTGGGCTTGGCCATGGCTCTCCGTTGACTCGAATCTACGGTCGAGCCCGCCGGTCATGCAACCGGCGGCTCTCGATCGGTCATGCCGTTCTGGATGGCGGCCAGGACTTCGTCGCGCGAGGCTTCGACCGCGCTATAGGGAATGCGCAGCTCGGGCTTCTTCCACAGGCGGTTTCGTTTCAGCCTGCGGGCCTCCTCCTCTGACAAGCTCGCCATGAGCCGCTCGGGATCTGCGATGCGCAGCGTGATGAAGGGCTGCAGGCGCGAGCCCGATTGATAGACGTCGGCGATCTCGCTCCACGGAACCGTCGCACCCCATTCGCGGAAAGTGACGCCCGCGGAATCCATGCGCAGGTGAGCACCCGACGACCGGCCGGTGCGCCAGGCGTGAACCCCGACCGCGATCCCGAGCGCCACTAGAAGAGCGCCGATCCAACGGCTGTCGGCCACGCTCTCGTCGCCGAGCACCAGAGTCGCCAGCCCGACCAGGATACCGAGGGCGGCGATGACCAAGCCGTGCCGGGTCTTGGATTGACCGATCTGAAACTCGTGAACCGGGCCGTCCGTCATGCCTGCCGTGCCGTGCTTTTCGCTTCGCCGGATCTCTAGCTTGCCCTCTGCGCGCCCCAGGGAAAAGGCTGCGGCGACGGGGAGAGGAGCCGGGTATCCCACATGACTAGAAAAATGGGGCGCCGGTTAGGGCGCCCCTCGAGTGCGATGCAGGTCGACCGCGGCGTTAGAGCTCGCCGCTGGTCGCCTTGCGTAAGTTTTCCGATGTGGCGTGCTTTTCGATGTCCTCTTTGTAGGTGTTGTTCTCGAACTTCACTTGCCAGATGTGCCAGGCGATCCACAGGACCACGGCGACGATGACCATGAGCTTTTCTTGTCCCACGAAGGGATAGATGAGGGTCACGTCACCGAGATCGACGGCCCAGTTGTCCAGAGGTGTTGTCGACATCTACTTGTCCTCCAATTCTCGTATAGGGCCGGCCCTAGAGGGCTGCCTGTTCGGTACTCAAGACTTCCTGACGGGCCCGTTCGGCTTCCCGCATGTTGCCGAAATCGAGGCCAAGCAGCTCGACTTCCCTTGGAATCCGAAGCTGTCCGGCGCCATGGAGAATCTTGGCCAGGATCCAGCCGGGGATGAAGCCCAGCACCCAGAACATGATGATCGCGCCGATGAACTGGCCCCACGGCGAAATCGTGGCAAAGCCTTCGTAGGGCGAGGACGGATGCCCCCACAACACGAAGCCGGCAATCACCAGACCCCAGAATCCGGCATAGCCGTGCACCGCCACGGCGCCGACCGCGTCGTCCACCTTGAAGCGGCGCTCCACCCAGAAATGCATCTTGTAGGCGATAGCCGTACCGATGCCGCCGATGATCAGGGCCTGGATCGGGTGGTAGAGGTCGTTGCCCGCCGAGGCGGTGATGACCCCCGCCAGGCCGCCGGAATAGGTCCAGAAAGCATCGCCCTTGGAGACCATGTAGCCGATCATCAGGCCGCCGGCCAGGGACATCAGGAAGTTCATCGTAATGGCGCCGAGCGTCGTCGGCGTCAGATAGATGGTCGTTGCGGTCTGGGTGACGCCGGTCATCTCACCGGCGATGAAATCGGTGGTCGCCACCGGCACGTTGCAGGCCACGTAGAAGCCCCAGAAGCCGGTGTAGATCATGAACAACCCGATACAGACCAGCCAGGCATTATGGGGCGCGATATCGCGCGGCGTCCCATCCGGCGCAAACTTGCCGAGGCGCGGTCCCAGCACGACCAAGACACCGAGCGCGCAGCCGCCGGCAATCGCGTGGATTACGCCGGAGGCATAGGCATCGTGATAGCCGAGTATTTCGACCATCCAGCCACCGTAGCTCCAGCCCCAGGCGGCGTCGATCGACCAGGTGACCGAACCGATCAGGATCGCAATCATCCAGAAGGCGAACTTGCGAATGCGCTCGATCACCGCGCCCGAAACGATGGACGCCGCCGTCCAGGCGAACAGCAAGAAGGCGGCCCAGAAGACGCCGGTGATGCGGTCGTCGAGCCGCGGCCCCATGCCTTCGCTCCAAGGAACGGAAGCTTCGGCGAAGCTAGGATCCGGATGGCCGATGCCGCCCGTGATCCCGGGCCCGCCGGCAAACGCCCAGTAGATCCACCAGCCGAAGAAGAACCAGGTGATGGTCACCAGGGGAATCAGCATGGTGTTCTTGAGAAGCGTGTGCAGGTGGTTTTTCTGCCGGCTGGCGCCGACCTCGTACATACAGAACCCCACGTGGATCAGGAACATGAGCGCGACCGTGATCCAGTAGTAGAATTCCGTGAAGACTACCGTTAGTGCCCCGATATCCGTATCCATTTCACCCTCTCTCGTCGTCGCACTGTCTCAATGGCTTCACGTTGTCTTGCAAGGCGTTCCTTGGCGACGCCCAGCACGGGTCTTCAGCGGGATGCCGAAGCCGCGTTGGTGCCTTGCAAGTTTGTTGGTTGTGACCGGGCGTCAGTTGGACTGCGCCGGGGCCTTCGCTCCGGCGTCTTGGCGATCTTGGCGAGCCATGCCGTATCGTGCATTGAGTCCCGATGCCCCCCGATGTGTCGCGTCGGTACCGCGACAAGGCTACCCGAGGCGAGATCTCACCACAATCAAAAATTTTTCTTGAGAATAAACACGAGAGCAAGCACGGGCGAGTTCCGGGGTCCGTCACAAGCCCGCCCACCGCTGTGGGCGGCTCGCAAGCCAAGGCCCGGCCATACCGGGCAAGCCCCTGTGCCGCTACAGACAAGACCCCCTCGGAGCAAGTTTGCGCAAGTCGAGAGCGAGCTCAGTTGCCGCTGCGGCGAAGTGTACGTGCATGAGTCCCCCGTATCCCCCAAGACCCATCAACAAACCGGGCAAGAGGCTATCCCGGCTGTTATTTTTCGGCAACTTATTTTGTTCTGTGGATAAATTTGGAACCTCTCCCGCGAGTCCTGTCAGACCCAGTGGAGGGGGCGCCCAGATCTTTGCGGGCACCCGCTGCGGGGGCACCCAGGCGGCACATCACCGCGCCGGCGGATCGGCCGTCGCCTTGGCCCAGTCGGGGCGAAAGGCCAGCACCTGCACCCCGCCCGGGATGTTCGGGTTGAACAGGCTGTTGTGCCAAATCGTCGCCTGAAAGGCCGGATGGTCTTCCGGCAGCTGGCGCAGGCTGCACGGCAGGTCGTAGCTCTGGCTGTACTGAGCGAAGAGCAGCCGGCAGCCGCCGCCGGCCAGCAGCCGGCCGGCGACCGGCGAGGCCGGGCCGAACAGCGCGGTGAGCTCGTCGGAAAACTCCTCGGGCCTCTGATAGTACGCGGCGGAGAGAAGCTTGATCGCGCCGTTGTAGCGCTCCACCGGGTCGTTGGTCTTGCGTGCCAGGTGGCGAAACTGGCTGGTCGCCTCGTGCGGCTCGAGCTGGTTGATCAAGACCGTGACCGGGCCGAGATCGGCCTCGGGTTCCGAGACGAGTACCCGCGGCCGCATGCCCTCCGTCGGCCGGCCGCCGCCCTGGCGGACGGCATACTGGCGGACCCGGCACTGCCACCCCAGAAAGTGGCCGCGCAAGGCTTGGGCGGCCTCGTCGAGGACAACGAGATGCGGGTGATCGGCGTCCGACACGGTTCCCCCAGGCGTCTGGCGTGCAGAAATCAGGCGGTTCGTGGCCGGATGTTACGGCGAGTGCAGTCGCCCCATCAAGGGTCGCGCGCCGGTATCAGGGCAACAGGACCTCGTCCCCTGCGCCCGCCGTATCGCAGAGGCCATCCAGCTGGGCGCGCAGCTTGCCGCGCCCGGCAAGCTTGGTTTGGGCGGCGGCCGGCAAGTCCGTCATCTTGAGGATGCCGTTGTCAATCAGCACGGCGATCAAGTCCTCGATGACCCGGATCAACTGCAGGTCCGAGGCCTCGAGGTCGCTCTGAATATCGGCCAGGCGGATGTGGGAGCCGACGAAGGACAGGAGATCGGGATCGTCGGCTGCCAACTCTTCCTCGGCAGCGCCATTGCGGTTGGCGTGGAGGGCTACGACGCGGCCCTCCCGGTCGCGGGTTACATAGGGCATGCCCGTCTCTCCCGGGGGCGGGTTCGGGTCGCATTGAACCAAACCCGCGCTAAGGCGGCGGTCTGAGGGTACGCCCGCGAGCGTTAACGTATCGTTTGCGAAATGGGCCGAACTGCGGCGCCGTCATTTGCCCGAGATCTGGGCCGGCCCGGACCCGCCGGAGATGGCCTCAGTCTCCCCCCACCGCGCGCGCCACCACGTCGGGCACCGAGAGGTCGAAGGCCCGGTCGTGCTGGAGCGCCGGGATCATGGCGCGTGCCCGCGCGACCGCCGCCGGATCGACCTCGGCGACCGCCACGCCGCGGTCCTCGCCCCCGTCGGCCAGCACCTGGCCCCAGGGGTCGATGATCAGCGAATGGCCATAAGTGGCCCGGTCGCCGGCGTGCACGCCGAATTGGCACGGCGCGAAGACGAAGCAACCGGTCTCGATCGCCCGCGCCCGCAGCAGCACGTGCCAGTGGGCCTGACCCGTGGTCTTGGTGAAGGCCGCGGGGACCGTGAGGAAATCGGCGCCGGCCTTGGCCAGCGCCCGGTAGAGCTGGGCGAAGCGCAGGTCGTAGCAGATCGAGAGGCCGACGCGGCCCCAGGGCAGGTCGGCCACGGTGGCGCAGGCACCGGGGGCGATAGTCTCGGATTCCCGGTAGCTCTCGCCCCCCGCCAGGTCGACGTCGAAGAGGTGAACCTTGTCGTAGCGCGCGGCAATGGCGCCGTCCGGGTCGAGCAGATAGGAGCGGTTGGCGATGGCCCCGCCCTCCAGGGTGATCGCCAGCGAACCCAGCAAAATCCAGGCCCGGTGTTCCTGCGCCAGCCCCGCGAAGAGCGGCAAGGCCGGATGATCCGTCTCGGCGAAGGCTTCCGGGATCAGAATGTGACCCTGGATGTCGAGGCCGGTGAAGTACTCCGGCAGCAGGATGAAGGCCGCGCCGCGCCCGGCCGCCTCGCGCACCAGCTCGGCGCAGTCTTTCAGGTTGGGTTCGGTCTCGGTGCCGGCGCAGTTCTGCACGCAGGCCACTTTGAAGGTCTCGCCGCTCATTGTCCCTGCCTCGCACGGATATCTTCGATCAACCGCCCATTCTGCCGGCAATCGCCGGCCAATACCAAGTCTCGATCGTGGCCCCACTCGACATGGTTAACCTTTGGGAAAGCCCCGCGCATTTAAGCTAAAGCCCGGATACCCCGGACTGGAACGGCAAGAGGCGCCGAGAGCCATGACCAAGACCGCCGCTAAATCGACCTGCTGGAAAGACCGCCGGACCTACCCTCGCCGCCACGTTGTCCTCAAGGGGCGGCTGCGCGGCGGCGGCGGGGAGCAGGATTGCGTTCTCCTCGACCTCTCCGCCTCCGGTGCCATGGTACGCCTGAGCGACCCGGCGCCCAGCCCGGCCCATGTCGCGGTCTCGACCGAGCATTTCGGCGAACTCGCCGGGCGGGTCGTGTGGCAGATGCACAACGTGGTGGGCCTGCGCTTCGCCGACCGGCCACAGGAAGTCGCGCGCACCGTCGCGGCGGCGGCGCCTCATCTGCGCCTCGCGTCCTAGAAACTCTCTCTCAATTCGGCCCGCCTCCCCTCCCGACCACCCCTAGCTTACGATGCCGTGGGTGGTCGGGAGGGGAGGTGGGCCTAGCAAAAGAGCGGCCTCACACCTCGCGCGGCCGCAGATGCGCGTGCCAGTGTTTTTCCCACACCTTGAATCCGCGGGTGATGATCAGCACCAGCAGCATGTACAGCACGGCTGCCGCCAGGAAGCCCTCGTACGCCAGATAGTATTTCGAGTTAAGAATTCGGCCAGCGCCGAGGATGTCGACGATGGTGACCGTGCTCGCCACTACGCTGCCGTGCAGCATGAAGATGATCTCGTTGGAATAGGCCGGCAGGGCCCGCCGGAGCGCATTCGGTAGCACGATGCGCGTGGTGCGCTGAAAGCTCGACATGCCGCAGGCTTTGGCCGCCTCAACCTCGCCATAGGGGATCGCCTCGATCGCACCGCGAAAGATCTCGGTCGTGTAGGCGGCGGTGTTGAGCACGAAAGTGAGCAGCGTGCACCACAAGGGGTCTTTTAGAACCGGCCAGAAGATACTGTCGCGCACCGCCTCGAACTGTCCGAGGCCGTAATAGACGAGATAGAGCTGCACCAACAGCGGTGTGCCGCGGAAGACGTAAACGTAACCAAAAATGATCTGGTTGACGATCGGAGTCCGGTAGGCCCTGGCAACCGCGAGCGGCAATGAGAGAGCACCCCCGACGATCAGGGACACGGCAACGATCAGAAGGGTGTAACCGATACCGGTGAGGAACATTTCCCAGTGCTGGGCGATGATCACGAAATCGACCGGCGAGGAGTGCTCGCTGAAATCCTTGATCGCCTCCAACAGGCTCGGCGCGCGTTCCTCTGGTTCCATGGCTCAGGCCCTCCTGACGCCGACGCTGTACTTGCGGTCGAGCCAGCGCAGGCCGACGTCGGAGATCGCGGTCAGCACCAGATAGATCAGCAGGGTCACGAAAAAGAACGAGAAGAGTTGCCGGGTCGAGCGGCCGGCGGTGAAGGATTCCCAGACCAGCTCGTGCAGGCCCAGCACCGACACCAGCGCCGTGGTCTTCAACAGCACCAGCCAATTGTTGCCGAAGCTCGGCAGGGCGTAGCGCACCAGCTGCGGCCAGATGATACGTCCGAACACCAGCCCGGGGCTCATGCCGCAGGCGACGCCGGCCTCGATCTGGCCGCTCGGAATCGCCAGATAGGCGCCGCGGAAAGTCTCCGTCATGTAGGCGCCGTAAATGAAACCGATGGTAAAGACGCCGGCGGTGAAGTGATTGATCTCGATATAGCCCCACAAGCCGGTGTAGTCGCCGAGGTCGTTCAGGAGCTGCTGGCCGCCATAGAACAGCAGCAGCATGAGCACGAGATCGGGAACTCCGCGGATCAGGGTGGTATAGGCATCGGCGAAGATGTTGGCGACTTTGGAGACGGCCAGCTTGCCCCAGGCGCCCAAGAGCCCCAACAGCACGGCCAGCAGGATCGAGCAGAGGGCCACCGCTATCGTGATCCACGTGCCCCTCAAGATGGAGGGGAGGTAGGCAATGACCGTGTCCATCTTCTCGCGGCCCCCGATCGAGCTTGGGACGGTCGCATGGTTCCGGGGGGAGTTCGAAAGGCTCCCCCCGAGACCTCACTTACATCAGGCGTCCGTCAGGCGCCCGGCTCTGCACCGTAGATATCGGTCTCGAAGTACTTGTCGTTGATCGCCTTGTAGGTGCCGTCGTCGCGAATCTCCTTGATCGCCGCGTTGAAGGACTCGCGCAGCTCGTCCTCGCCCTTGCGCACCGCGATGCCGGCGCCCTCGCCGTGACATTCCAAGAGGAATTGATCGCCTCCGACGAACTCGAAGTCCTTGCCGGCGTCGGTGTTTAGGAAGCCTTCCTCGGCCTGGAGGCTGCTGGCGATCTGGGCATCGATGCGCCCGGACGCCAGATCCAGGAAGACCTCTTCCTGAGTGCCGTAGAGCCTCAGTTCCGTGTCGGGGAACACCTTCTCCATGTAGCACTGATGGATGGTGCCGCGCTGCACGCCGACAGACTTGCCGGCCATGCCGTCGGGCGAGGCGTCAAGGCCCGAGCCCTTGGCCGCCACGAACTTGGCCGGCTCATGGTAGTACTTGTTTGTGAAGTCGACGCGCTTCTTGCGCTCCTCGGTGATCGACATGGAGGCGACGATGGCGTCGTACTTCTTGGCCATCAGCGCCGGGATGATGCCGTCCCAGTCCTGCTCGACCAATTCGCACTCACGGCCCATCTTGTCGCAGAGGGCCATGGCGATGTCGATGTCGAAGCCCATCAAGGTGCCGTCGGCTTCCTTCCAGGAAAACGGCGGGTAGGCGCCCTCGACGCCGATGCGGAGCTTTTCGCCTGCCGAAGCCGGCGCGATGCCCGTGGCAACGGCCAGGACCGCCGCCGCGGCGAGTGCTGTGACAAATCGTTTCACGCTGTTTCTCCCTTTCTTCTTACAATTAAAAACAGACTGCGGCGGCCAGCGCAGGGCCAGCCCCCCTATTTCAACGTCCCGGCCAGGAACTGCCGGAAGCGTTCGGATTTCGGATTCCCGAAGACCTCTTGCGGCGGCCCGTATTCCTCCACTAAGCCCTCGTGGAGGAACATCACCTGATCGGAGACCTCGCGGGCGAAGCCCATCTCGTGGGTCACCACCAGCATGGTGCGGCCTTCCTCGGCCAGCTTGCGCATGACCCTGAGCACCTCGCCGACCAGCTCGGGGTCGAGGGCAGAGGTCGGCTCGTCGAACAGCATCACCTCCGGTTCCATGGCGAGCGCACGCGCGATGGCGGCGCGCTGCTGCTGACCGCCGGATAGGTGCGCCGGATAGTAGTCCTTGCGCTCGAACATGCCGACCCGCCTCAGCACCTCTTCACCGTGTTCGGTGGCCTCGGCCTTGGGCACCTTGAGCACGTGGATCGGGGCTTCGATGACGTTCTGCAGGACCGTCATGTGGGACCAGAGATTGAACTGCTGGAACACCATCGCAAGCTTGGCGCGGATGCGCTCGACCTGTTTCTTGTCCTCGGGCACGAGACCGGCGGAGCCGCCGTCGCGCATGCGGATCAGCTCTCCCTTAACGAACACCTGGCCAGCGTTGGGCGTCTCCAGCAGATTGATGCAGCGCAGGAAGGTGCTTTTGCCCGAACCGCTCGAGCCGAGAATCGAGACCACGTCGTGATCGTTGGCGCGCACCGAGATGCCCTTCAGCACCTCGAGCGAGCCGAAACTTTTGTGGATTCCTTCGGCTACCAGAGCCGCTTCACCACGGCCGGAACCGTTGCCCGCCTCGGCCATTAAATCCTCGTCTCCCTGTGCGATCCGGTGTTTTCACCTCTTTCGCAAGAGGTTAGACGCCTTTGACAGGCTTGCAAAGCCCAAATAATTCCAAAGACATGGGAGGGCGTTGCTGGCCGGACGGCCCTATTCGGACTCGCGATCTTGTCCGGTCAGGCGGGCGATCTGCGCTTCTTCCTCGGCACTGAGACCTTGGGCCGGTCTCGGCAGCCGCCGTCGGAAATAGAGCACGACGCCAGCAAGGCCGATCAGCAGCAGCAGAAGTGGCCCGAACCACAGGAGATAGTTCGCCGGGGTCATGCGCGGCCTCAGCAGCACGAAATCGCCGTAACGCGCGACCAGAAAGTCGAGCACCTCCTGGTCGCTGTCGCCGGCGGTGAGGCGTTCGCGCACCAAGATGCGCAATTCCCGGGCTAGGTCGGCGTTGGAGGTGTCGATCGACTCGTTCTGGCACACCAGGCAGCGGATGAGTTGCGACAAGTCCCTCGCGCGGCCTTCCAGCACCGGGTCTTCGAGCACCTCGTCGGGCAGTACGGCGGCGGCCCCGGCCGGCACCAACAGTCCCAGGACCAGCGCCAGGATAGCCAACGACGAACTCAAACCTCGGCCTAGGCTCATTCCGACAGGCTTTCGATCAAAGGTAGGATCTTGTCCTCGATGTCGCTGGCCATCAGAGGGCCAATGTGCTGGTAGCGGATGCGGCCCGTGCGGTCGATGACGAAGGTCTCCGGCACCCCCGAGACGCCGAAGTCGATGCTGGTGCGCCCGCGGTCGTCGACGCCGACGCGTTCGTAGGGATTGCCGAAGCGGCCCAGCCAGCGCCGCGTGTCCTCCGGCCGGTCGCGATAGGCTATGCCGAGCACTCGCACCCCGCCGTCCTCGGCCAGGTCCATCAGGAAGGGGTGCTCCGCCCGACAGGGCAGGCACCAAGAGGCGAAGAAGTTGACCAGCGCCACCTCGCCGTTCCCGAGGTCCGCGGTCGCCAGCCCCGGCCGGTCGAAGCCCTCGATCGGTGGCAGGTCGAAGGTCGGCGCAGGCTTGTCGATCAGCGCTGAGGGGACGAGGTTGGGGTTGCGGTCGGTCACCAGCCCCCACAGGAAATAACCGGCCACGACGGCGAAGACCAGGAGCGGCAGGAGAAACAGCGCGCGGCAGGGCAGCGGTGTCGCCCGTGTCAGGGACTTTGTCATGGACTTTGTCGCGGGCTCTGTCGCGGGCTCTGTCATGGGCCTCCGGCTCCGGCCTAGGCGGTCGCGGGCGCCGGCTTACGGCGGCGGGCCGCGGGCGCCCCGACCCTGAGGCGCCGGTCGCTGAGCGAGACCGCGCCGCCGACCACCATGATGAGCGTCCCGGCCCAGATCCACGGCACCAGCGGTTCGTGATAGAGCCGCACGGTCCAGCCGCCGCGGCCGTCGGGGTTGCCGATCACGGCATAGAGGTCGGCCAGGCCGGTGGTATGGATCGCCGCCTCGGTGGTCTCCTGGCGCTGCACGTCGTAAATGCGCTTTTCCGGCGTGAGCACGGCGACCTGGCGGCCGTCGCGGAACACGGTAAAGCTCGCCATGTCGCTATTGTAGTTGGGGCCGCGGTGGGTCTCGACGCCCTCCAGGCGGTACTCGTAGCCGCCCAGTTCGGCGACCTCGCCCGGCTGCATGACCCGCACCACCTCGCCCTGCCAGGCGGCCGAGCCGGTGATCCCGGCGATCACCACGGCAAGGCCGGCGTGGGCCAGGGTCATGCCGTGGGCCGAGCGCGGCAGGCCCCGGGCGCGGCGCCAGCTCTCGCCCAAGTGCGCGCGGAACAGCTTGATCCGTCCGGCCCATTCAGTGAGCGCGCCGGCGAACAGCCAGGCGGCGAGCGCCATGCCGAGCCAGGCGACCAGCGGCCCGCCGCGGTAAAGATAAGCCGCGACCAGACCCGCCAGGAGGCTGAGCAGCGCCGCCGCCTTGAGCCGGCCGAGGGCGCCCAGGAGATCGGCCCGCTTCCAGGGCAGGAACGGCCCGATCGCCATGGCGACCACCAGCGGCGCCATGATCGGAAGGAAGGTCGCGTTGAAGTAGGGCGCGCCGACCGAGACCTTGTCGCCGCCCAACGCCTCGAGGAACAGCGGATAAAGGGTGCCGAGAAACACGGTCGCACAGGCCGTCGCCAAGATCAGGTTGTTCAGCACCAGCGCCCCTTCCCGGCTGATCGGGTGGAACAGGCCGCCGGCTTTGAGGCTCGGGGCCCGCAGTGCGAAGAGCGCGAGGGATCCGCCGATGGTGAGGCACAGCAGCAGCAGGATGAAGAGTCCGCGCTCCGGGTCGTTGGCAAAGGCATGGACCGAGGTGAGCAGGCCCGAGCGCACGATGAAGGTGCCGATGAGCGACAGCGAGAAGGTCAGGATGGCGAGCAGGATAGTCCAGACCTTGAGCGCGTTGCGCTTTTCCACCACGACCGCCGAATGCAGCAGCGCCGTGCCCATCAGCCAGGGCATGAAGGAAACGTTCTCCACCGGGTCCCAGAACCACCAGCCGCCCCAGCCCAGCTCGTAATAGGCCCACCAGGAGCCGAGCGCGATGCCGGCGGTGAGAAAGCACCAGGCGGCCAGCGTCCAGGGCCGCACCCAGCGCGCCCAGGCGGCGTCCACCTTGCCCTCGATCAAGGCGGCGATGGCGAAGGAAAAGGCGATCGAGAAGCCGACGTAGCCGGTGTAGAGCATGGGCGGGTGGAAGGCGAGGCCGGGG
>CALJXB010000246.1 GCA_937974415.1 uncultured Kiloniellales bacterium | reverse complement strand
CCCGAGGGCGACGATGTGGCGCGCCGGGTGTGCCAGGACTGCGGCTTCGTCGACTACGAGAACCCCAAGATCGTGGTCGGCAGCGTCTGCTATTGGCAGGACAGGCTGCTTCTGTGCCGGCGCGCCATCGACCCGCGCAAGGGCTTTTGGACCCTGCCGGCCGGCTATCTCGAGCTGAACGAGGCGGCCGATGCCGGGGCGCGGCGCGAGGCCTGGGAGGAGGCGCGCGCCGAGATCGAGATCGAGCAGCTCCTGGGCATCTATTCGATCGCCCGCATCAGCCAGGTGCAGCTGATCTTTCGCGCCCGCCTGGTCAAGCCGGAGGTGGCGCCGGGACCGGAGACCCAGGAACTCGACCTCTTTGCCTGGGACGACATTCCCTGGGACCAAGTCGCCTTCCCCTCGGTCAACTGGGCGCTCGAGCATTATCGCCAGAGCCGCGAGCTCGCCGCCTTCGCGCCCTTCGGCAATCCCGAGGATGCCACGGGCGCGCTGCCGCCGGCCGGCAGCCTTTAGATTTTCCGCGGCTTCTCGCCCTGCAAGAGGGGCCGCTGTGTCTTCAGTTCGTCGAACAGGAAGTCGAGCAGGGCGCGGACCCGGGCGGTGCGGCGCAGGTCCTCGTGGGTGAGCAGCCAGAGGCCCGTCTCGAGGTCGTCGAGGGGCCCGATCGCCCGCACCAGCTCCGGCGAGGTGTCGCCGAGAAAGCAGGGCAAGAGTGCGAGGCCCAGCCCGGCCCAACAGGCGGTCAGCTGGTTCAGCATGCTGTTGGTGCGATAGACGACCTGCGGCTCCGGCACCGCGCGGCGCATCCAGGCGCCCAGGCTGGCCGGGGCGCTGCCCTGCTCCCAGCCGACCCAGGGGCAGTCGGCAAGCGCGTCCGGTGCAGGCGCTGGCGCGGGAAACGTGACTCGCGCGGGATTGCCGTAGACCGCGGTCGCCACGCTTGCGACCCGGCGTCCGACCAGGGCCTCGTCCGGATTGCGGGTCGGCCGTACGGCGATGTCGGCTTCGCGGCGGGTCAGGCTCAGCATGCGGTTGTCGATCACCGCCTCCACCCGGATTCCCGGGTACTTCTGGCGGAACCGGGCGAGCCGATCGATGAGGAGCGTCTCCATCAAGTCGTCGGGGGCGGTGAGGCGTACGCTACCCTCGAGCCGCAGATCGCGCCCGGCGAGACGGCGGCTCAGGCCGGCGATCTCTGCCTCCATACGCTTGCCGGCCTCGCGCATCTCGAGCCCAGCCGCGGTCGGCAGATAGCCGCGTGGCTGCCGCTCGAACAGGCGTACGCCTATCTTGGCCTCGAAGCCGCCGAGCCGTCGCAGAACCGTCGAGTGACTGAGGCCGAGCGACCGCGCTGCGGCCGACAGGCTGCCGGTCTCCGCCACCGCCAGCGCGATGCGAAGGTCGTCCCAATCGAGGTTGTCCGGCGCCATCTGTCGACTTTTGCACAGAGACTATTCAGAAATCAATATTTCTGACGGCCATTGCACAAACTATATTCCACCCTGCGGCAGGCCGTTGCCGAAACGCTGACCGCAGGTGTCTGCGAGCCGGAGCGAGACCAAGATGGAGGCTAAGATGATCGACCAAAAGACCGCACCCTATGCGGTGCTCATGCTGCGGGTGGCTCTGGGCATCATGTTCATCGCCCACAGCGCGTACTTGAAGGTGTTCGTGTTCACCCTGCCCGGCACGGCGCAGTTTTTCGAATCCCTCGGGTTGCCGGGTTTTTCGGCGTATGTGCTTGTCGTGGCGGAAACCCTGGGCGGCCTCTTGCTGATCCTCGGCGTGGGGACCCGTTGGGTCTCCCTGGCGCTTGTGCCGGTTCTCGTGGGTGCCACCTGGGTCCATTCCGGCAACGGCTGGCTGTTTTCCGCCGAGAACGGCGGCTGGGAGTATCCCCTGTTCCTGGCGGTTTCGGCCGTGGCCTTGGGCCTGCTGGGCGACGGTGCCTATGCCCTCGGCTTACCCTGGTTGCCGAGAAAAGAGGCCCATCCGGCCCAATAACGGCGCCGGGGGACGTGGGAGGCGCCGATGAAGGCCTTGATAGAAGGCGACTGGCACCCGGTGGTCGGCGACCCGGCGGCTTACCGGGCCGCCCGGTCCGCACAGCCGGCCGACCTGTTGCGCGGCTGGGTGACGGCGGATGGGAGTTCGGGCTTTCCCGCGGCGCCCGGGCGCTACCACCTCTATGTCAGCTACGCCTGCCCCTTCTCCCAACGGGCGATCCTCGCCCGAAATCTCAAGGGCCTCGAGGACGCGATTGCCATGTCGGTGCTGCATCCCAGGTGGGGGCCGCCGGACGGCTGGACCTTCACGCCCGATCCGGCCTATCCCGAGACGAGCGCGGACAAGGCCAACGGCCTGGCGCTCTTGTGGCAGGTCTATACCAAGGCCGTGCCGACCTACACGGGGCGGGTCACGGTCCCGCTTCTGTGGGACTGCGAGCGGGAGACCGCGGTCAGCAACGAGTCGGCGGACATCGTCCGCATGTTCGACCTGGAATTCGAGGCCTACGCCGGAACCGAGAGCCGGTTCTTCCCGGCCGAGCAGGCCGAGGCCATCGAGGCCCTGTCCGCCATGATAGCGCGGCGCGTGAACGCGGGCGTTTACAGGGCCGGCTTGGCCACAAGCCAGGGCGACTACGACCGGGCGGTGGCGGATCTCTTCGCGGCTCTCGACGAACTCGAGGGCCGGCTCTCCGACGGACGGCGCTATTTGCTCGGTGAGCGGCTCTTGCAGCCGGACCTGCTGCTATTTCCCACCCTGGCGCGCTTCGAGGCGGTTTATTTCCCGCTGTTCCGCTGCAATTTGCGCCGTTTCTCGGACTATCCCGCACTGACTGCGTACACTCAGCGCATGTACGCCCAGCCGGAAATTGGCGAGACAGTGTTGATGGACCACATCAAGCGCCACTACTACGACGACTGGGGCGAGATCGATCCCACCATCGTGCCGGCCGGGCCGCCGGTGAGCTTCGGAGCCTGAGCGATCCGCCCGGCCGGGTCACCCGGCCAGGTTCATGAGCGCTGCCCCGGCGACGATGACCGCGGCCGCGGCGATACGGCGCCGGCCGAAGGACTCCTTCAGAAACAGGCTGCCGATGGCGGCGGCGATGAGGACGCTGGTCTCGCGCAGGGAGACCACCATGGCGATGGGCGCGACCGCCATGGACCAGATGACGACGGCATAGGCGAAGCCGCTGATGAGGCCGCCCAAGGCGCCGATCTTGAGGTGGGCGCGGACCAGGCGGGCGCTTTCGCCGCCCCGCCGCCAGCGGATGATGAAGGGCATGGGCAGGCCCGAGAAAACGAACAGCCAGGCGATGTAGGCGAACTCGTGGCCGGATTCTCGCACGCCCAGGCCGTCGGCGAGCGAGTAGGCGGCGATGGTGAGTCCCGTCAAGACCGCGAAGGCGATGGCCTTCAGCTCGCCGTCGCCGGCCCGCCCGCGCCCCGGAGTCGCCAGGCTCATGATGCCGGCGGAGACGGTCAGAACGCCGGCCCATTTCCACATCGAGAGCTCCTCTCCCGCCAGCACCAAGGCGCCAAGCGCCACCAGGACCGGCGCCGAGCCGCGGGCGATGGGATAGGCCAGCGACAGGTCGCCGTGGCGGTAGGCCGCCACCAGGACCGCGTAATAGAGGTAATGGACCAGCGCCGAGACGATCAGGTAGGGCCAGGCCCCGGCCGCTGGCAGGGGCAGGAACGGCAA
>CALJXB010000245.1 GCA_937974415.1 uncultured Kiloniellales bacterium | reverse complement strand
GCTGCCGACGGCGTGAGGACTCGACGCCGAGGCTTGGGATAAGTCACGGGGCGGTGAATTGACCCTTCCGGGCCGGAGGGGCTAGGCTCCAAGCTTCCTTTTTCGTTCGGGAGAAAAACCGATGAAAAGGACACTGACTGCGCTGGCCGCATTGGGTTTCCTGGCCGTCATGGCTGGGCCGGCGCTGGCGGGCGGTGGGTGCGGTGGATCGCATCTCCAGAGCGTCAAGGCGGATCCGAGTGACCGCGTGGCGCAGGGCGAGCAATCGACGCCGGTACCCACCCAGACCGCGAGCACGGAAGAAAAGTCCGAATAACCGCGACCACACACGCAGCACACTGGAGAGGGCCGCCGGTGCGCCGGCGGTCTTCTTCTTCTTTGTCGGCCCGCCTCCCCACCCGACCACCCACGACAGTATGATATCAGGGTGGTCGGGTGGGGAGGCGGGCTGACAAAGAAGTGGTGTTACGGAGCCCGGTCCCCTTCGGTGATGCCGTAACGCGTCAGCTCACCGGAAAGCCGCCCGGTGAGCCAGCATCCCAGCATGCGGAAGTCGCTGAGGAAGGACCACAGCGGATAGCGGAAAGTGGCCGGGCGGTTGCGCTCGATGAAGGCGTGACCGAGCCAGGCGAAGCCGTAGCCGGTCACCAGGGCGGACGCCAGGAGCCGCCAGTCCCACAAGACGAGGGCCGCGGCCAAGAGCCCCAAGCCGAGTAAGGTGCCGAGGAAATGGAGCGCCCGGGTGCCGGCTTGGCTGTGTTCGCCGAGATAGAACGGCCAGAACTCGGCGTAGGTTTTCAGGCGCGCGTCTTGCTTCATGGCTGTCCTCTCGGCGCACGGCGCAGAGGCCGTTTGACCTCGCGGCCCATTATAACTAAAGTCCGGCTCCGGCGAGGCCCTTTGGGGCCAGGTTAACGAGGCGATGATGCGAGACGAAGCTAGCCGAGTTATCGAGATTGACGGCAGCCCGCGGCAGCGGGCGGTGCTTGCGTGCGCCCTCATGACCACCATCACCATGACCACCAAACGTCCAGGCGGGCGGCCGAGGTGATGTGACCTGAAGTCCCAAAGGGATAAGAGATCACCAAGGCCGTCCGATCCGGGCGGCCTTTTCTATTCCGGTCGAAAGGTCTCCTGGAACGCGAGGCGGCGATAGAGATGGAAGGTACGATCATGCGCGAGATACGCCTCCTGGGGCCGGGCGACGAGGAGCCCCTGGAACGCTTCCTGGCCGCCCATGGCGACGAGGGCCAACTGTTGCGCGCCAACCTGGCCCGCGGCGGCCTCGAGGACCGGGGCGCGGCCTACCAGGCGACCTACGCCGCCGCGTTCAAGCGGCGCAAAATCACCTCCGTCGCGGCCCACTGCTGGAACGGCATGCTTCTGCTCCAGGCCGACGAGGCCGCTGAAAAGGTGGCGCGCAAGGCGTTGTCCGCCTCGGGCCGGCCGCTTACCGGCCTGCTCGGTCCCTGGGGGCAGGTGGTCTGGGTCGCCTGGACGCTGGACCTGCCCCAGGATACAGCGGGGCTCGACCGGCCACAGCGGCGCATGACCCTCGACCTCGAGAAGCTCAGTCTTCCAGAGCCGCTTGCTAGCGGCGCCCTGGTGTGCCGCCGGGCGCGCAGCTCCGAGCTCGAGCTGCTCTACAACTGGCGCGCCGCCTTCGAGTCCGAGACCGGGGGCATGCCCGAAGACGGCTCGCTGCGCGCGGCCGCCCGGCAGATAATCGACCAGCAGCAGAGGGATGGCTGCAACTGGGTGCTGACCCATGACGGCCGCCTGGTGGCCGCCGGCACTGTGATCGGCGAGACCGACGAGGCGGTCCAGATTGGCGGGGTCATCACCCCGAGGGCGCTGCGCAATCGGGGCTATGGCCGGGCCGTGGTCGCCGGGGCGCTGCGCGCGGCGCGTGAGCGCGGGCGCGCGCGGGCGCTCCTGATCACCAACGATCCGGCGGCCGAGCGGGCCTATCGGGCGATCGGCTTCGCCACCAACGGCGAGGTCGGATTGGTTCGGCTCGAGGCGGGCCGCAAGGCCTCGCAAAGGGGGCGCGGCGCTTGCAATCCCGAGGCTTACGGCGTAGTCAGCGCGCGCGCCGAAGAATGCGCGGCCGATCATTCAGGTGACGAAGTGGAGGGCCCGCCGGGCCGTCTCCAGGCGGGAAGGAGTTGAATGCCATGAGCTACAAAGTCGCGGTCGTGGGCGCCACGGGTGCGGTAGGCCGGGAGATCCTGACCACCCTGGCCGAGCGTGAGTTTCCCGCTCGTGACGTGGTGGCCATCGCCTCCGAACGTTCGGCCGGCGTCAGCGTGTCGTTCGGCGAGGACGACGAGCTGAAGGTCCAGGACCTGGCCGGGTACGATTTTCGCGGTACCGATATCGTGCTGTCGTCGCCGGGCGCCAAGGTCTCGGCCGAGCACGCGCCGCGGGCGGCAGCGGCCGGGGCGGTGGTGATCGACAACACCTCCCAGTTCCGCATGGACCCGGAGGTGCCTTTGGTCGTGCCGGAGGTCAACCCGGAGGCGATCGCCGGCTATACCAAGCGGCACATCATCGCCAACCCCAACTGTTCGACCATCCAGATGGTCGTGGCGCTGAAACCGCTGCACGACCTGGTGCGCCTCCGCCGCGTGGTCGTCTCGACCTACCAATCCGTCTCGGGCGCCGGCAAGGACGCCATGGACGAGCTGTTCAACCAGACCCGCGGCATCTTCGTGAACGAGCTGGCGCGCCCGGATCGCTTCACCAAGCAGATCGCCTTCAACGTGATCCCGCACATCGACGTCTTCATGGAGGACGGCGCCACCAGGGAGGAATGGAAGATGGTGGTCGAGACCAAGAAGATTCTTGATCCGGCCATCAAACTGCACGCCACCTGCGTGCGGGTGCCGGTCTTCATCGGCCACGCCGAGGCGGTCAACATGGAGTTCGAGGACCCGATCGACGAGGAGGACGCCCGCGATGCGCTGCGCGGCCAGGCCGGCGTGACGGTGATCGACCACCGCCTGGACGAGGGCTATGTCACGCCCGCCGAGGCGGCCGGCGAGGACGCGGTTTTCGTCAGCCGGCTCAGGACCGATCCCACGGTGGAAAACGGCCTCGCCATGTGGGTGGTGTCGGACAATTTGCGCAAGGGCGCCGCCCTCAACGCGGTCCAGATCGCCGAGCGGCTGGTCGAGGATCACCTGGGATAGCGCGCGCAAGCGGCCTGCGCCGCGGCCCGGGCAGGGAGACTGTCGAAATGCTGGAAATCTGGGGCCGACGCAACTCGAGCAACGTGATCCCCGTCATGTGGGCGGTCGGCGAGCTGGGCCTGGCCCATCGCCGCCATGACGTGGGCGGGTCGTTCGGCGGCCTCGATCGGCCGGACTATCTGGCCATGAACCCCAATGGGTTGATCCCGACCATCGACGACGAGGGCTTCGTTCTCTGGGAGTCGAACGCCATCGTGCGTTATCTCTGCCGGCGCTACGGCCAGGGCGGCTTGCTGCCCGACAGCGAGACCGAGTGCGCGGTCGCCGATCAGTGGATGGAGTGGTGCAAGACGACGCCCTATCCGGAGTGCATCGGGTTGTTCTGGGCCATCGTGCGCACCGAGCCGAGGAGTCGCGACCCCGGTTTCATCG
>CALJXB010000244.1 GCA_937974415.1 uncultured Kiloniellales bacterium | reverse complement strand
GCGCTCAGCCAGCTGGCCTCGGCGTCGGACAGCTCGCGGCGCAGCGCGCCGTAGCGCATCTGCAGACCCTCCAGTTCATTCTGATCGCCGTCATAGGCTTGTGGGTTAGCCAAGTGGGCCGCCAGTTCTTGGCAGGCTTTGGTGAGTTCTTCGACCCGGGCCTCGGCGTCGCGCGCGACGCGCCTTAGGGATGCCTGAGCATCGCGCGTCGCCGCCGCCGCCCGCCGCCGGTCCTTGGGCTTTAGGGCCTTGTGCTCGCCTGGGCGCCCGCCGTCTCGCGCGCCTCTGGAACGCCGGCGGGCTTCCGCGCGCTCCGCCCGGCGCTGCTCGAGCAGCAGGCGGCGGTAGTCGTCCAGGTCGCCGTCGAAGGGCGTGATGGTGCCCTCGGCCACCAGCCACAGGCGGTCGGCGATCAGCTCGATCAAATGGGAATCGTGGCTCACCAGCACCACCGCCCCCGGGTATTCGTTGATCGCCTGCACCAGGGCTTGGCGGGTGTCGACGTCCAGGTGGTTGGTCGGTTCGTCGAGCAGCAATAGGTGGGGGCTGGCGCAGCTGTTGAGGGCGAAGACCAGGCGCGCCTTTTCGCCGCCGGACAGCCGCCCGATCTCGACCAGCGCCCGGTCGCCGGTCAGCCCGAAGCGGCCGAGGTGCGACCGCTGTTGGGATTCCCGGGCCTTGGGTAAGAGGTTCGCGATTAGGCTCAACGCCGTGGTGCGGGGGTCCAGCTGTTCGGCCTGATCTTGGGCGAAATAGCCGACCCTCAGCTTACCCGAACGCACGATGTTCCCGTCCTGCGGCGCAAGGGCGCCCGACAGGAGACGCAAGAAGGTGGTCTTGCCGTTGCCGTTCGCCCCGAGCAGCGCCACCCGTTCGTCCGGATCGAGGCGCAGATCGAGCCCGCCAAGGACCGGCGATGCGGCCTGGTATCCCGCCGTCACGCCCTCCAGGGTCATGAGGGGCGGGGCGAGGGCCTCGGGCTCGGGAAAGGCGAGATCGACGGTGCGCTGTTCGATCACCGTCGCGATCGGCTCCATGCGGGCCAGCGCCTTGAGGCGCGACTGGGCCTGACGCGCCTTGGTGGCCTTGTAGCGGAAGCGGTCGACGAAAGCCTGAATGTGACGGCGCTGGGCCATCTGGCGCTTCTGCAGGGCCGCCTGGCGCTCCAGGCGTTCTCGGCGGGTGCGCTCGAAGCGATCGTAGTTGCCGCTATAGGAGACCAGCTTGAGGTCTTCGAGATGCACGATCCGCTTGGCGACCCGGTTCAGCAGGTTGCGGTCGTGGGAGACCAGCAGCAAGGTGCCGGGGTAGGACCTGAGGAAGCCCTCGAGCCAAAGCGTTGCCTCCAGATCGAGGTGGTTGGTCGGCTCGTCCAGCAGTAGCAGGTCCGGTTGGGCAAACAGCAGCGCGGCCAAGGCGACCCGCATGCGCCAGCCGCCCGAGAGCTCGCGGCAGTTGCCTTGCTGCGCCGTCTCGTTGAACCCGAGGCCGGCCAGGATACGCGCCGCCCGGGCTGGTGCGCTGGCGGCGCCGATGTCCGCCAGGCGCTCGTGGACCTCGGCGATCCGGTGGGGGTCGCGGGCCGATTCGGCCTCTTCGAGCAGGGCCGTTCGCTCCGGATCGGCTGCCAGAACCGTATCGAGCAGGCTCTCGGGGCCGGACGGTGCGTCCTGGGCGACCACGCCCAGGCGCACGTTGCGCTGCAGTGAGAGACTGCCTTCGTCGGGCTGCAGGCTGCCGGTGATCAGCTTGAGCAGGGTCGTCTTGCCGCTGCCGTTAGGGCCGACCAGCCCGGTACGCTCGCCCTTGTCGACGGCGAGGGTGGCGCGCTCGAACAGCGGCCGGCCGGTCACCCGGAAGGTCATCTCGTTCACATGCAGCATGGCGGGCGGGGTGATAGCACGCTCGGGGCGCCGATTACAGTGGGCGGAAGCCCGCAAGCTGATTGCCGCTTGCCGACAAAGCGTCTATAAGGCCGCGGCATCGGATGACCGGGGTCAAGAAAAAGGGGGCACCAGATATGGCCGTCGAGCAAACCTTGTCGATCATTAAGCCGGATGCGACCCGTCGCAACATCACGGGCGCCATCAACGCACGCCTGGAAGAGGCGGGCCTGCGCATCGTGGCGCAGAAGCGAATCCGGCTCGGGCGCGACCAGGCCGAGGCCTTCTATGACGTTCATAAGGAACGGCCCTTCTACGACTCCCTCTGCGAGTTCATGACCTCGGGCCCGGTGGTGGTGCAGGTGCTCGAGGCGGAGAACGCGGTCGCCCTCAACCGCGAGGTCATGGGCGCGACCAACCCGGCCGACGCTGCGCCGGGCACCATCCGCGCCGATCTGGCGGAATCCCTGGAGGCCAACTCCGTGCACGGCTCGGACTCGCCGGACAACGCCGCACGCGAGGTCGCTTTCTTCTTTTCCGATGAAGAGATCGTCGGCTAAACGGCCGAACTCGGCCGCCTAGGCTAGAGCAGAATAATCGCCAGGAAGATCAAGGTGGCGACCACGGCGGCGGTGGAAACGACGGTCAGCTTGACGAAGTCGTGATAGGTTTCCAGGCGCGACTTGTACATGGGATCGTGCTGCGCTTCTTCCCCTGACGTCGAGTCTTCCCATACCATGGAGTCTTCCCCTCTCGATCCGTCTTCGCCCTTTTACTTAGCGGGCGGCGCGAGCCCCCGCAAGGGCTTGTCTAGGGCCTTCTTCGTTCTCACGGATCCAGCCCGCACCCCCGCCCGGCCACCCAGATCTGTGATCGGCCCACCTCCCCACCCGACCACCCACGTAAAGTATGATCCCGGGGTGGTCGGGTGGGGAGG
>CALJXB010000243.1 GCA_937974415.1 uncultured Kiloniellales bacterium | reverse complement strand
CGAGCTGCGCAGCTGCATTGCCCTCGATCACGACAGCATCGCTTGCGTCGAGGACTGTTTCAAGGCGCTGGCAACCCAGCCGGTGGTCATGCCGCCGATCCTGGCGCTCATCATCGAGGACCATGACGGCGAGGTCGACGTAAAGACGGCCTACGTGCCGGGCCTCGAGTCCTTCGCCATCAAGATGAGCTCGGGTTTCTTCGGCAATGCCAAGCTCGGCCTTCCCAGCGTCAGCGGTCTCATGGTGGTGTTCGAAGCCAAGACCGGCCTGGTGGAAGCGGTGCTGCTCGATAACGGCTATCTGACCGACGTGCGCACCGCGGCGGCCGGAGCGGTGGCCGCCAAGTGGCTCGCCCGCGAGGACGCCGCGCGGGTCGGAATCGTCGGCGCCGGTGTTCAGGGCCGCCTGCAGCTCGAGGCGCTCACCCTGGTGCGCGAAATCTCCCAGGCCCAGGTCTGGGCCCGCGACGGCGCCAATGCCGCCGCCTACGCCGCAGACATGGAAGCGCGGCTCGGCTTCCCTGTGGCGCCGGCCGAGAACCTGGAAGGCCTGGTGCGCGACAGCGATATCGTGGTCACCACAACGCCCAGCCGGGAACCGCTCATCCACGCCGACTGGCTGCACCCCGGCCTGCACATCACCGCCATGGGCTCGGACATCGAGTACAAGAACGAGCTGGCGCCCGCGGTGCTCGCCGCCGCCGACCTCTACGTGCCCGACCGCCTGGCCCAGTGCGCGGTCCTGGGCGAGCTGCGCCATGCCATCGCCTCCGGCGCGGCGGCGGCCGACGCTGAGTACCCCGAGCTGGGGCAGATCATCGCCGGCCGGGCACCCGGCCGCAGCGACGCCGGGCAGGTCACCGTCTGCGACCTCACCGGGACCGGCGTCCAGGACACCGCCATCGCCACCCTTGCCTACAGCCGGGCCGTTGACCGGGGCGCCGGCACCGCCATCCAAACCTGAGCCGTTCAAGCCTGAGAGGAGCGCCAAGCGCCGTGCCCGACGTAGAGCTCAACTTCAGCCGCGACGAATACGCCCGGCGCATCGCCAAGACGCGCCGCGCCATGGAGGGCCAGGGCATCGAGCTGCTGATCGTGACCGATCCATCCAACATGGCCTGGCTGACCGGCTACGACGGCTGGTCCTTCTACGTGCACCAGTGCGTGCTGCTGACCCATGAGGGCGACCCGATCTGGTATGGCCGCAGCCAAGACGCCTTCGGCGCCAGGCGCACCGTCTTCATGGGCGAGGCGGACATCCTCTCCTATCCCGACCACTACGTGCAGACGCCCGAGCGTCATCCCATGGACCACCTCTCCGGCATTATCGCCGACAAGGGCTGGGACCGCTGCGCCATCGGCGTTGAGATGGACAATTACTATTTTGCCGCCGCCTGCTTCGCCTCCCTGCAGACTCATTTGCCCAACGCCACCTTCAAGGACGCGACCGGCCTGGTGAACTGGCAGCGGGCGGTCAAGTCCGAGCAGGAGCTGGTCTATATGCGCCGGGCGGCGCGCATCGTCGAGGCCATGCATGCGCGCATCCAAGAGCTGATCGAGCCGGGGCTGCCGAAGAACCGGTTGGTGGCGGAGATCTATCACACAGGAATCACCGGCGTGGATGGCCACGGCGGCGACTACCCGGGGATCGTGCCCCTGTTGCCGACCGGCAAAGACGCCTCTGCGCCGCACCTCACCTGGGACGACAAACCCTTCGAGACGGGCGCCGGCACCTTCTTCGAAATTGCCGGGGTCCATCGTCACTACCACTGCCCCCTCTGCCGTACGGTCTACCTCGGCAAACCGCCGCAAGATATGCTCGCGGCCGAGCAGGCCCTGCTCGAGGGCCTCGACGCCGGGCTCGAGGTTGCCAAGCCCGGCAACACCTGCGAGGACATCGCGAAGGCCTTCCTCGGCGTCCTCAAGCGCCACGGCATCGAGAAAGACAGCCGCAACGGCTACCCCATCGGCCTCAGCTACCCGCCGGACTGGGGCGAGCGCACCATGAGCCTGCGCCTGGGCGACACCTCGGTGCTGGAGGAGAACATGACCTTTCACTTCATGCCCGGCCTGTGGTTCGACGACTGGGGCCTGGAGATCACCGAGAGCATCGTCATCACCGCCGCCGGCGCCGAGACCCTGGCTGACGTGCCGCGCAAGCTCTTCGTGAAGGACTGAGGTGAGTATGCGCGCGAGCCCGATCACAGCGACGGTCGATTTCGAGGCCGAGGGCGTGCAGCACGGCTTCTTGAAGCTGCCCCACTCCCACGATGCCTCGGCCTGGGGCGCGGTCATGACTCCGATCACCGTGGTGAAGCGGGGCGAGGGGCCGACGGCGCTCTTGACCGGCGCCAACCACGGCGACGAGTACGAGGGCCCGATCGCCCTCTTCGATCTGGCGAGTCGGCTTACCGCCGAGGAGGTCAGCGGGCGGGTCATCATCGTGCCGGCCATGAACGCCCCGGCCTTCCGGGCAGCCAGGCGCACCTCGCCGATCGACGGCGGCAACATGAACCGGGTCTTCCCCGGCCGCCCCGACGGGGGGGTGACGGAAAAGATCGCCGACTATTTCCAGCGCAGCCTGCTGCCCATGGCCGACCTGGTGCTCGACATCCACGCCGGCGGCAAGACCTTAGAGTTCGTGCCCTTCGCAGCCGCCCACCAGCTGACCGACACGGACCAGCAGGAGAAGGCCATGGCCGCCGTCGCGGCCTTCGGCGCGCCCTATTCGCTGCTGCTCCTGGAGCTCGACAGCACCGGAATGTACGATACGGCGGCGGAAGATCTGGGCAAGGTCTTCGTCTCGACGGAGCTGGGCGGCGGCGGCAGCGCCACGGCCCGGACGGCGGGGATTGCCAAGCGGGGCGTGGCGAACGTCCTGAAGCACGCCGGCATACTCGGAGGTCACCCGGAGGCTGCCGCCTCCTGCCGCCTCGATATGCCCGACGGCGACTGCTACGTGACCAGCGAGACCGCAGGCCTCATCGAGTATTGCGTCGATTTGGGTGACACCGTGCGTGCGGGCGACCGTCTGGCGCGGATCCACGACGTGGAGCGCACTGGCGGTACATCGATCGACTACCGTGCCAAGCGCGACGGCATCTTCATCGGGCGCCATTTCCCGGGCCTGATTGCGCTCGGCGACCCGGTCGGCGTGATCGGTGTGCCGGTGTGAGGCTGCCCCAAAACCAGCCCTGACCACGCAACCCGGTTGATATTGCAGGCCCTTAGCTGTCAAACTTGCGGCAGGAGGCAGCCTCATGGATACGGCCGAAAAAGGTCCGCGCCCATCCGACGCCGGTTCGCTCGGCGACAATTACAACGCATCCCAGTTGCGCGCCGACACCTGGACCCGCCTGAAAAGCGTCGCGGTCCGCCTGGCGAGCGCGCAGTCGAGCGGCGTGGTGCCGGACGACCTGCGCCAGGAGGCGGCACGGGCGCTCGAACTGCTAACGCCGATCGAGAGCTACTGGGCCTTTCCGGGCCACGACGCCTGCCAGCATCTACGCAAGCTTCTGGACAAGGGCGACTTCATCAGCCTCGGCAACGCCGTGGCGCGCATCGTGCGGGCGCTGATGAGCAATTCCTATCGGCGCAGAGCCGTTCCCATAGGGCTCCTGGGAGAAGCGGACGACGAAGAGGAGGAGGCGCTCGAGGCCAAGGACGAGCATCTGCACACGCGGCCCTACTTCGAAGTCATCATCGTCGACAACATGAGCTCCCACCATGAGCACCAGTTGCGCCTCGGCCTGCGCGACGTGCGCCGCCACGAAGACCCCTTCATCTACGAGACCGTGGTGGTGCCGAGCTTCGAGGACGCGCTGATCGGCGTGCTGTTCAATCACAACGTTCAGGCCGTCGTCGTGCGCTACGGCTTTCCCCTGCGCTCGCGCCACAAGCTCGAGATTCTGCAGCGCCACTTGTCGCGCATCGGCGACTGCGATCTCGGCGAGATTCCGCTGGACGAATACGGCGTCGCCCTGTCGAAACTGATCGGCAAGCTGCGGCCCGAGCTCGACGTCTATCTGGTGACCGACCAGTCGGTGGAGGACATAGCGGGCCGGGTCGGCGATGCCTGCCGCCGGGTGTTCTACAAT
>CALJXB010000242.1 GCA_937974415.1 uncultured Kiloniellales bacterium | reverse complement strand
CGGCTCTCGGCCCCGCAGCTCGCCGGCATGGGCCTCATCGTCCTCGGCCTGGCCGCCATCGACGGCCGCATCTTGCGTCGGTTGGGAGGAGCGCGCTGCCGGGCCGCAAAGGTCGGGCGGTGAAGACCGTCGGGTGACTGCGATCCGTCGTGCCGTGGATAGGTGCGACGCGAGCCTCCCGGCGGCGCGCCGAAGACCCTAGAGGCCGCCCAGGAACGGCGTGATCATGACGGCAATGAAAGGGGCCGCGAGCACGACGGCCGCCGCCACGGCCGCCAAGTCGATGGTGAAGGTGCTGATGCTGCGTATTGTCATCTTCCCAGTCCCCATTCGTCGCTTGGCGATGTGCATGTCGTTGAACTTGATGTGGCGCGTCCAGGCCCCAAGCCAAGTGACCGCCATCACAGTTGCACGAGATTTCCGCGCGCCGCCCGCGGTGCGGTCGGCACGGTCTCATCCGTCGAATGAGAGAGTGAGACCAATCTCGTCTAAAACCTTAGAAATAGTATGTAGTATGCTGTTTTCACGTATTTTTATCGCAAAATGCAACGGGACGCGCTTTTCCTGGCGGTTTCGATTGACCTCGGCAACATGATGGAATGCTGGTCGGGCGGGCGCTATCGCTCGACCCTAGACCGGGTGCACCCGCCGCTCGGCCGCGAGCGTTATTCGATCGCCCACTTCGCCACCCCGGACTACGACACCCTCGTCGCGCCGCTAGCAGGCACCGTTGCGGACGGTAGAGAGCCGCCGCGGCCCATTCACGCCGGGCGCAACCTGGCCGCCTTCGTTGCCCGCTTCGACGGGCCCGTCCCGGACGCCGAGATTTCAGCAGAAGGCACCTAAGGCGACCACGGCCGGAACCCGGCCGACGGCTTCCCGGAGGCGCCGAATGGATCGAGACATCGCCTGAATATTCGGGAACTTTGGATTGCTTCGCCGGTTGATAGAGTAACTTCACTAGGGCCCCCAC
Organism: uncultured Kiloniellales bacterium; assembly: GCA_937974415.1. Classification (GTDB taxonomy): domain Bacteria; phylum Pseudomonadota; class Alphaproteobacteria; order Kiloniellales; family JAKSDN01; genus CALJXB01. Next base: position 13,001 of record CALJXB010000242.1, on the reverse strand, counting down.
CCCGTGAAGTTAAGCGAATGGCCGCGCCGGGAGCGGCGATGTCCGGCGCGGCCATTTCGCGTTCATTCGGCGCGAGGCACAGGTTGCGAACGCGCCGCCTAGGCCCGGCTAGGAATGGGCAGCTTCCCACTGGCGGCGGCTTTCGAGATCCTTGAGCCGACGCTCGCAGTGCTCCCATTCGCCCATCCGGCATTGCAGCTTGCGGCAGCCGAACTCGCACAAGGCGAGGCCGTCCGGCACCTCCTCGACGATTTGATCCTCAAGCCAGCGCTTGGCTTCGCGTGCCGTGCGCGCCATCTTCGATGAAGTCATCCTCACACATCTCCCTTGCGGCACAGGGTATCGGCCGTGCCGGTTGGGGGAATTGAGTTGGATCAATGCGGTCGGAAGATTTGCTCAAGCGGCCGATGTCGCCGGACTGGCGCGTCGGCTTGCCTCGCGATCGAATACGGTGGAGCCACTCTGGCCCGCCAAACACTAGCCGAGGGAGTTGATGATCTCCCGGTAGGCAGTTTCGGGGAACGCTTTCAGCGTCCTAGTCCGAACGTTCCCGAGCTGACCGACTTGCAGTGCGAACCTGGCTGCCACGGCGTCGTCCGGCGCTTCGTACTCACCGACCAAGTCGAATTCGCCCATGGTCATGAAAACCGACCTGAACTCGCCGCCCACGTCTTCCAGCGCCTTATTTGCCGCGTCGAGGCGGTTAGGTGAGTCTCTGACATTCCGAGCCCCTTGGTCGGTCCAATTGGCCAGCATGATGTATGTCGACATGGCTTGCCTCCCTGTTTGCCCTATAAGCAGAAGATAGCAGCTCTTCAATCGGTGAGAAGGGACGCGACCGCTTGGCGCAAACGCAAGATTGTGCCGAGGCTGTCTGCCCGGCCCGGCAGGAACGAATGAATTCCCGGCAAGATTAAGAAAGCTTCATGTCCCGGACATGCGCCGTATAGACGGCGGCTCCACATGTTGAGCACCCCATGACGTGCCAGCGCGACAGCGACAGCTCCAGCAAGGTGGCGCTCGGTGCCGGGGAAACGGCCAACGAGCCGTCAAAGGAGGTCCGATGGCGGACATCATCCGACACCCGGGCTGGGACCCGCACTTCCGGCCGAAACTGACGTACAAGCGCGTGGCGCGCGAAATGCGCAACTGGCGCCTGCGCATGGCAGTGAGCCATTTGGACGAAGCCATTGAGTTAAGCCGCGTGCTGAGTGACGAGGCCGAACAAGTGAGAGGCCTGGAACTGGCTGCCCGGCAGGTGCGCCGCTATCGCCGACCGCGTCCGCTCAACCTCTTCGAGCCGAAGCAGCTCGATCTCTTCGAGGAGACGGGCTGATGGGCAAGATCACGGACCAGGGCCTTTCTAAAGTGGCCAAGGAAGACGGCGAAGTGACCCTAACCGCTTTCAAGAAGCCTCATTCGTTTCGCACCTATGACGAAAAGGTGCGCAACTGCCTCATGTGCCGCGACCCCTTCATGAGCACCTGGCCCGGCGAGCGAATTTGCGCTCGGTGCAAGAAATCGGCGGCATGGCGCAACGCACTTTCAGAGTCGTGAAGGCCGAGCAAGATCCCCTTCCTAGACGGCCCTGAATTCATTCCTTGTGCATTGATCCAGCGACAGGAGAGTTCGTAGCGCCATACGCTGCGGTACCCACCGCAGCTGCGGGAGCTGCGGGCCGGATATTCATCTAACTATCTCTGAAGAATATGGCGGGAGTGACGAGACTTGAACTCGCGACCTCTGGCGTGACAGGCCAGCGCTCTAACCAAACTGAGCTACACCCCCTGAAGAGGCTCGAAAGACCCCCGACGCGGGCCGTCAGCATCGGCGCCATGGGGGCCGCCGTGATGTACGCCAGCCCCTCCAGCCTGTCAAGCGGTGCCGGCGTTCAATGACATACCGGGAAATCGCCCAGCGCAATGTCAGTTACGAGGGCTTGCGGCCCCGCAGATGGCACGGCCTGAGCTCGCCGCGCGCGACCACCTCCTTCTTCAGGCTCGAAGACTTGATCCGGTGCTCCACCGTCTCCCGCCCCAGCGCCGCCACCGCCCGCTCGAAGTTGGCGCCGCTGACGCAGTCGATCTCGTCCTGGACTTGGGCCAGATACCAGGAATTGCGGTCGCGCACCACGACGTCGGCGAAGCCGGCCCGGCGCATCGCCTCGGCACTGTTCTCGGGCGTCTCCATCTTGAAGTCCAGGTGGACGATCTCCAGCCAGGCGGTCATGGTCTGCGACATCTCCGTCCCGCCACCGTAGAGCCAGTCGCTGGCCACGAAGCTGCCGCCGGGCTTGAGCGCCCGCAGCACGTCGCCGTAGAGCGCCGGCTTGTCGGGGATGTGGACCATCGAGTCCTTGCTGAAGACCACATCGAAAGACGCGTCCGGAAAAGGAAAGGGCCCCGGGCGCACCACCTCGAAGCGAATGCGATCGGACAGGCCTGCGCCGGCCACCGTTTGTCGGGCACGCGCGACGAGTTGGGGCTCGACCTCGATCCCCACGATCTCCCGGGCGCCGTGTTCGGCGACCAGCAGAAGGTCGACCGCGCCGAGCCCGGAGCCCACGTCGAGGACCCGGCACCCGGTCAGGTCGACGCCCTCCAGCAGAGCCCGTACCTCCTCCGGGCCGCCGGGCGATAGGAAGCCCTCGCCCCACATCCATTCGATGCCGGCAACGAAGTCGTCGGGATATTGGCTCGCCATGGCCGGTGGACCTCTCCCAGCGAGGGCGTTGCCGTGGCGCTTGCGCCCGCGACGCCGCCCATTGGACGCCTCCAAGACTATGGCAGGGGTCCCGGTGGCAAGGAAGCTGGAAACGCCGGCAGCGCCGGGCAAGCGGCACCGGCCACCCTCACCCGGCGGCGGAAGACTCCGAGGCGCTGTTCAGTTCGCCTGTACCCAGCACCCTGCCTAGAACCTCCAGAACGTCGGCCTGGGTAAACGGCTTCAAGAGGACCTCGTCGGCGCCGAAGCTTTTGGCGAATTCGCTGTAGCGCTCGGCCGTCAAATATTTGCCGACAGGCATGGCGATGATCGGCATGCGATGGCCTTCGCTACGCAAATACCTGATCGTCTCGAGGCCGTCCATCTCCGGCATCAGCACGTCGACGATCATGAGATCGGGTTCGTGGCGCGCGACCAGCGGCAATGCCTCGCGGCCATTGACGGCTTCCGAGACCCGACATTCGAGAGGCTCCAGGGCGTCACGCAAGACCCGGCGGATTTCCGGGTCGTCATCCACAATCAAGACGTCTAACACGTTGCGTTTTCCCCCATGTCTCAGCATGCCGGCCCAGGCCAGTCGGTCGGAAATGGGAAGTCGTTCGCGCCGTCGTTCGAGATTGGCCTCGTAGTCGAGTGGATTGGAGGGGAACTGGTTTTCGAAGCGGCAGCGAAGCCTAGGGCCAGGGCCTCCGGGCGGGCACTGGGAATCTCCGTATAGGGCCTATACGCGGGCTTCGAAGGCATGCCCGCCGGCCGCAAACCCGGCCGCCGACCCAAAGCCGACGCCACGGTTTGGGGAATCAATGGGGCGGCCGGCGGGCCGGCCCCGTCGCTGAGCGTGTTGTGCAGCATGGCTCATGGGTTCGGCCCTTCGATCGTGTTCGCCGCTGCCCGTTCCCTCCTGCTGATTCCAGCCGCGTGGGTCGTCGGTGTGGCCAAGGAAGACGGCGATCCGGTCTAGGCTGCGTGACGTAGCCAGGCACGCCTCGGGGCCGAAACGAAATATCGCTATTGAAAGACACCGCTGACGTGTAGAAATACCCCATGGGAATGAATTTGTACGAATTTGGAGGCAAAGGGCCGATAGATGATCGAAAACAACTCAATCGGTCGCTGCAGGGAAGCTCCATCATGCTCAGAGAGGCGGATAGGCATCTGGAGCGCGTGATCTATCGCGCGATTCAGGACGCGAAACTGGCCGGTCAAGACGACACGCATCAGGACGAGGTGGCAGTGCGGACTTTGCGCTGGATCAGGCCCGAGATGACGGCATTGGAAGCGCTGACGGCGGTCAGATCGGTTCGGCGCAAACGCTCGCCGGAGGCCTGAGGCTGGACTCTGGTGGGCGGTGAAGGGCTCGAACCTCCGACATCCACGGTGTAAACGTGGCGCTCTTCCAGCTGAGCTAACCGCCCGAACCCGTCCTTGACGGGCCAAATCTAGCCGCCGCCCGGAGACGCCGGCAAGGCCCACGCGTGGCGATGCTCTCCTCTACAGGAGGCGCCAAATCGAACGGCCGGAGGCGCAACCGGCCGCCGCGGGTTTTGCCCGGGCGGCCGGTCGGTCTTGCGCCTAACAGAAAAGGTATTTAGTTCACGGCGTCCTTAAGCGCTTTGCCAGCCTTGAATTTGGGCTGTTTCGACGCCGGAATTTGAATCCGTTCGCCCGTCCGCGGGTTACGCCCTTCGGAGGCCCTGCGGTGGGCCACACTGAAAGTTCCGAAACCCACCAGGCGAACTTCACCGCCGCTCTTGAGTGCACTGGAAATGGAATCAAGCATGCTGTCGACAGCATTTGCGCTATCGGTCTTCGACAAACCAGTGTCAGTGGAAACAGCGGCTACGAGATCGTTCTTGTTCACGGTCACCCCCTAAGATGCCTGTGATGCGACTAAAGGATTTGGTTGGGGTATCCCGGTGACGGGAGGCCGGGAGTCTAGATCGCACAATCCGGGCCCGTCAATGCGGGAAATGGCACAAAACTGCGGCTTTTCGGCCAAAAAGCACGTATTTACTTGTGGATAACCGGGCTCGGGCTGTGAATCGGTTAGTGCGTCACCAAGCCGCTGCGCTCGCCCTTGCCCTTGGCTGCGGGAACCGACTCCAGTTCGTCCGATTCGCTCCACTCGATTCGCTCGGGCTCGCTGACCAGCGTGCGCTTCAACACCTCGTCCACTGAGTTCTCGGCAAAGATCTCTAGGCCACGCTTCACGTTGTCGGGAATCTCCGCCAGATCCTTCTCGTTGTCCTTCGGGATCACGACGGTCTTCAGGCCGCCACGCAGCGCCGCCAGCAGCTTTTCCTTCAGCCCGCCGATCGGCAACACGCGTCCGCGCAACGTGATCTCGCCGGTCATGGCGACATCGCGGCGCACCGGAATGCCGGTCAAGACGGAAACGATGGCCGTCACCATGGCCACCCCCGCCGAGGGCCCGTCCTTGGGCGTTGCGCCCTCCGGCACGTGGACGTGAATGTCCCTCTTGTCGAACAGGGTCGGCTTGATGCCGAATTCGACCGAGCGGCTCTTCACGTAGGATTCGGCCGCCTGGATCGATTCTTTCATGACGTCGCCCAGCTTGCCGGTCGAGATCACCTTTCCCTTGCCTGGAACCGTCACGGCCTCGATCGACAGCAACTCGCCGCCGACCTCGGTCCAAGCGAGCCCGGTCGCCACGCCAACCAGATCTTCCTGCTCCAACTCGCCGTAGCGATAGCGCGGCACGCCGGCAAATTTCTCCAGATTGCGCCGGGTCAACTTCACCCGGTCGCACTCGCCGACCGCGATCACCTTGACCGACTTGCGGTTCAGGCCCGCTAACTCGCGCTCGAGATTGCGCACGCCGGCTTCGCGCGTGTAGTAGCGAATGACATCGCGCAGCGCCTCTTCGGAGATCGACCATTCCTCGCCCTTGAGCCCATGCAGCTTCATCTGCTTGGGGATCAGGTGGCGCTTGGCGATCTCGACCTTTTCGTCCTCGGTGTAGCCGGGGATGCGAATGATCTCCATGCGGTCCATGAGCGGCGGCGGCATCCTGAGCGTATTCGCCGTGGTCACGAACATCACGTCCGAGAGGTCGTAGTCGACCTCCAGGTAGTGGTCGTTGAAGGAGTTGTTCTGCTCCGGGTCGAGCACCTCGAGCAGGGCCGAGGACGGATCCCCGCGCCAGTCGGAGCCCAGCTTGTCGACCTCGTCCAGCAGGAACAGCGGGTTCGAGGACTTGGCCTTCTTCATGCCCTGGATCACCTTGCCGGGCATGGAGCCGATGTAGGTCCGGCGGTGGCCTCGGACTTCCGCCTCGTCGCGCACGCCGCCGAGGCTCATGCGCACGAAATTGCGGCCGGTCGCCCGAGCGATCGACTTGCCGAGCGAGGTCTTGCCGACGCCCGGCGGCCCCACCAGACAGAGGATGGGTCCGCGAATCTTCTGGATGCGCTGCTGGACGGCCAGGTACTCGAGGATGCGCTCCTTGACCTTTTCCAGACCGTAGTGATCGGCATCGAGCACTTCATGGGCGTGCGTGATGCTCTTCTTGATCCGGGTGCGCTTCTTCCAGGGAATGTTGAGCAGCCAGTCGAGATAGTTGCGCACGACCGTGGCCTCGGCCGACATGGGGCTCATGCTGCGCAGCTTCTTGCACTCGGCCAGCGCCTTTTCGCGGGCCTCCTTGGAGAGCTTGGTCTTGGCGATCTTCTCTTCCAGCTCCGCCAGCTCGTCGCGGCCGTCCTCGCTCTCGCCGAGTTCTTTCTGGATCGCCTTGAGCTGCTCGTTCAGATAGTACTCGCGCTGGGTCTTCTCCATTTGGCGTTTCACGCGGCCGCGGATGCGCTTTTCCACCTGCAGCACGCCGATCTCGCCTTCCATGAAGCCGTAGACCTTTTCCAGCCGCTCGCTGACGGTCTCGATCTCCAAGAGCTCCTGCTTTTCGACGATCTTGAGCGAGAGGTGCGAGGCAACGGTATCGGCCAGCTTGCTGGGATCGTCGATCTGATTGATCGAGACCAGCACCTCCGGCGGGATCTTCTTGTTCAGCTTGATGTATTGCTCGAACTGGCCGACCACGGTGCGCGCCAAGGCATCCATCTCGCGGTCGTCGCCGGTCTTCTCCTCAAGCACCTCGGCATAGGCCTGAAAGAAATCCGGGTTGTCGGCGAACTTGGCGATGCGGGCGCGCTCGCCGCCTTCGACCAGCACCTTGACCGTGCCGTCGGGCAGCTTGAGCAGCTGCAGGACGGTACCGATCGTGCCTACCGAATAGATGTCGGCCGGCGTCGGCTCGTCTTGCGCCGCGTTCTTCTGGGTCACCAGAAGAATCTGCTTGTCGTCCTTCATGACGTCTTCCAGCGCCCGGACCGACTTATCGCGGCCGACGAAGAGTGGCACGATCATGTGCGGGAAGACCACGATGTCGCGAAGCGGAAGAACCGGGAACAGATTGCCGCGCGGAATATCAAGCATCAGACTATTTCACCTATATAGACGCGCTGGACACGCGAACCGGAGGGGCCGTACCAGGCGGCACGGCACGTTCAACAGATTGTAGGCAGCGGGCGACACTTCAAGATGGACCCGTGAGCCTTCGCCCGTCCTTTACGCGCTGCTGCCCACGTCCTCTCGCCGTTCGGTGTAGATATAGAGCGGCTTTGCCGGCCCCTCGACCTCCACGACCTCACGGTTGATGACGATTTCTTCCACGCCCTCCAGGCCTGGAAGATCGAACATGGGCTCGAGCAGGATGCCTTCGAGAATCGAGCGCAGGCCGCGGGCCCCTGTCTTGCGGGCGATCGCCCGCTTCGCAACCGCGCTGAGCGCGTCCTCGGTGAACTTGAGAGTCACGTTCTCCATCTCGAAGAGGCGCTCGTACTGCTTGACCAGGGCATTCTTGGGCCGGGTGAGAATCTCGATCAGGGCGTCCTCGTCCAGATCCTCGAGGGTGGCCACCACCGGCAGCCGGCCGACGAATTCGGGGATCAGGCCGAATTTCAGCAGATCCTCCGGCTCCACCTCGCGCAGGACCTCGCCGGTGAGGCGGTCGTCGGGACCCTTGATATCGGCGCCGAAGCCCATGTTCGAACCTTGGTGGCGCTGGGAGATGATCTTCTCCAGGCCCGAGAAAGCGCCGCCGCAGATGAACAGGATGTTGGTTGTGTCGACCTGCAGGAACTCCTGCTGTGGGTGTTTACGCCCGCCCTGGGGCGGCACCGAGGCCACGGTACCCTCCATGATCTTCAAGAGCGCCTGTTGGACCCCCTCGCCCGAGACATCGCGGGTGATCGAGGGGTTGTCCGACTTGCGGCTGATCTTGTCGACCTCGTCGATATAGACGATGCCGCGCTGGGCCCGCTCGACATTGTAGTCGGCCGACTGCAGCAGCTTGAGGATGATGTTTTCCACGTCCTCGCCGACATAGCCCGCCTCGGTGAGCGTGGTGGCGTCGGCCATGGTGAAGGGCACGTCGAGGATCCGGGCCAGGGTCTGGGCCAGCAAGGTCTTGCCGCAGCCGGTCGGGCCAACCAGCAGGATGTTGGACTTGGCCAGTTCCACGTCGTTGTTCTTGGAACCGTGCGCCAGGCGCTTGTAGTGATTGTGCACTGCAACAGAAAGCACCCGCTTGGCGTGATCCTGGCCGATCACATAGTCGTCGAGCACGCTGCAGATGTCACGCGGCGTCGGCACGCCGTCGCGCGACTTGACCAGAGTGGTCTTGTGCTCCTCGCGGATGATGTCCATGCACAGCTCAACGCATTCATCGCAGATGAACACCGTCGGGCCGGCAATCAGCTTGCGCACCTCGTGCTGGCTCTTGCCGCAAAAGGAGCAGTAAAGAGTGTTCTTCGAGTCGCTGCCGCTGGATTTGCTCATGCCTGGCTATTTCGCTTTCCGACTCCGTTAAATACCATGTTAGACAGACGCGCCGCTGGCAGACAATGGCAAAAAATCCTAACCATGCCGGCGAACTTCCGCCCCCGGATCCCAGCCCTACCTTAAGAGATAGTGCCGAATCGGCCTGATTTCGAGGCTAGGATCGAGGGCTCAACAATGTATTAACGGGCAAGATTTCCCGGTATTCATCCGTCTTTCTTGCCGCCGCCGTCGTCCCCGGAGGCCTCGTCGGTCGCCGGCAGCTCGTGGCGCTCGACAACGCTGTCCACTAGGCCGAATTTGACGGCCTCGTCGGGCGACATGAATGTGTCGCGGTCCATCGCTTTCTCGATCGCATCGAGCTTCTGGCCAGTGTGCTTGGCATAGATCTCGTTGAGCCGCGCCCGGGTCGCCAGAATCTCCTCGGCGTGGATCGCGATGTCGGTCGCCTGGCCCTGGTAGCCGCCCGAGGGCTGGTGGACCATGACCTTGGAGTTGGGCAGCGCGAAGCGCTTGCCCGAAGCGCCCGACATCAGCAGCAGCGAGCCGGCCGAAGCCGCCTGGCCGATGCACACCGTCGAGACGTCGGGCCGCACGTATTGCATGGTATCGTAGATCGCCAGGCCGGCCGACACGACGCCGCCCGGCGAGTTGATGTAGAAGGCGATGTCCTTCTTCGGATTTTCCGATTCCAGATAAAGCAGCTGGGCACAGACCAGGCTCGCCACCTCGTCGACGATCGGGCCGGTGAGGAAGATGATCCTCTCCTTCAAAAGCCGGGAGAAGATGTCGTAGGCGCGTTCGCCCCGATTGGTCTGCTCGACGACCATCGGAACCAGTGTGCTCATCGTGGGCTGACGCAGATCGTTCATGATCGTTCTTTTGAGTCCTCTTTATCTGGCTTGGCGGCTCTCGCGCGGCGCCTTCCGGGGCGTGCCCCGGCTCGGCCGCGAGACCGTGCTCACGCCTCTTTTTCGGCCGGGTCCGCCGATTTCGCTGCAGTCTTGCCTTTGTCGGCCGGCTCGGCCTCCGATTTGCCCGCTGATTTGCCCTGCGCAGCGGATTTCTTCTCGTCGGCCCCCTTGGCGGCCTTCTTGGCGGCCGGCTTCTTGGCCGCCGGTTTCTTGGCTTTGGCCCCGGACTTTGCCGCCGATTTAGCGCTCGCCGCCTCGGCCGCCGCCGCCGCCTCGGCCTGGAATTCCTCGGGCGTGACCTTGCGCTCCGAGAGCTTGGCCAAATCGAGGATGAAATCCACCACTTTGTCCTCGAACAAAGGCGCCCGCAGGCTGGCCAGGGCCTCCGGCGAGTTCTGGTAGAATTCCAGGACCTTGCGCTCGTGGCCGGGATGGTTTTGGGCCTCCATCATGAGCGCCCGGTTGAGCTCGTCCTGATTGACCTCGATGCCGTTGAGGCGACCGACCTCCGACAGCAGCAAGCCGAGGCGCACCCGCCGCTCGGCGATCTCCTGATACTCGGCCTTGAGCTCGTCGTCGCTCTTGCCCTCGTCTTCAGGGTCGCTGTGGCCGTGGCTGCGTTCTTCTTCGATCTGCTTCCAGATCGCATCGAACTCGCCGTCGGCCATACCCGGCGGGACTTCGAACTGATAGGTCTCCGCCAGGGCATCCAACAGCTGGCGCTTGAGCTGGGTCCGGGTCAGCCGGTCGTAGTCGCCCTGCAGCTGCTCCACGACCTTGGCGCGCAGGGCCGCCAGATCCGCCTCGCCCAAGTCCTTGGCCAGGGCGTCGTCGATGGCCCGCGGGACGGTGGCGCGCACCTCCTTGACCGTGACCGCGAAGACGGCCTCGCGGCCGGCCAGCTTGTCGTTCACGTACTGCTCGGGAAAGGTGACCGTGACACTGCGTTGCTGCCCGGCCTCGGCGCCGATCAACTGGTCCTCGAAGCCCTCGACGAAACGATTGCTGCCGAGTTCGAGATGGTGGTCCTCGCCCGCCATGCCCGGCAGCGCCTCGCGGTCGACCGTGCCCTGGAAATCGATCACCAGCACGTCGCCCTTTTCCGCCGGGCGCGGGGTCTCGAGCGCCGTGGTCTCCCGCTTGGCGCTCGCCAGGCGCTCGAGGGCCTCGTCGACCTCCGCTTCGGGCACATCGATCTTGGTCCGCTCCAGCTCGATCTTGGAGAGGTCGCCCACCTCGATATCCGGCAACAGCTCGACCGCGATCTTGTACTCGAGATCCTTGCCCTCCTCGAAGGTGGTGATCTCGATCTTCGGCTGCATGGCCGGGCGCAGGCCGCGCTCGGTGAGCGCCTGGGCCGAGCTGTCGCGCACCGCCTGCTCAATGACCTCGCCCATGACCGACTGGCTGAAGCGCTTCTTCAGGATCGGCATCGGCACTTTGCCCGGGCGGAAGCCCGGGAGCCGCACTTCCTGGCCGATCTGTTCGAGGCGCGCCTCCAGCTTTTCGCCGAGGTCCTTGGCCGCAATGACGACGGTGTATTCGCGCTTGAGGTTGTCCGAGAGTGTTTCCGTGACCTGCATGAAGGGTTCGGCCTTTCCTAACGCCGCCTCTGTTGGTGGGGCTTTGGCTTTACAATCCCGTTCGAGGTCCGCTTCGGGAGTGGTTGCCGCTCGGCCGGTCTGGTGCGGGCGGAGGGACTCGAACCCCCACGAGTTTCCTCACCAGGACCTAAACCTGACGCGTCTGCCAATTCCGCCACGCCCGCACGGTCTCGGTCGAAGCGCCGGTGTATAGCATGGCGAAATGGCGCCTACAAGAAGGGCTCCGGGCACCGCCACACATCCCGCCAGGGCCGTTTAAGGCGGACGAAGCCGGATCCCTATATCATTGATAATGCTTTCCTTTTCACGACTTCCCGCGACCCAGGCAGGCGGCCGCGCAGGCGTCGATCAGGGCGTCGAGGTCGAGCCGGTAGTGGCGGTAGAGATCGGGCAGGTCGCCGGACTGGCCGAAATGCTCGACTCCGAGCGCCTGGACCCGCTGGCCGCGCACCGCGCCGAGCCAGCTGAGCGCCGCCGGGTGCCCGTCAACCAAGGTCACCAGCCCGGCGTCCGGCGCCAGCGGCGCCAGCAGGGATTCGACGTGTGCCGCCTGGCCGCCCCCCTCTCCCCTCTGGCGGCCGCGCTGGGCGGCATGCCAGCCGGCATTCAGGCGGTCGGCCGAGGTCACTGCCAGCAGGCCGGCGCCGGGAATCTCCTCGCGGATCGCGTCGTGGGCGGCAAGCGCCTCTGTGGCGAGCGCTCCGGTGGTGACGATGGCGAGCTCAGCCCCCGGCCCGGGCGGCCTGAGCCAATAGCCGCCCAGGATGATCGCTTCCTGGAGGGCCGCGTCGAGTTGGCGCTCGGGCTGATCGACGCTGCGGGTCGAGAGCCGCAGGTAGACCGAGCCGCCGTTGTGGTCGCGCAGCCAGCCGCCCTTCCCGCCGCCGCTGAGGCTGCCGTCGCGCTGCAGGTAGTCGAAGCTCCAGGCGAGGATCGCCGCCAGTTCATCGGCGAAGGCCGGCTCGAAGGCGGCCATGCCGTCCTGGGCCAGGCCGATGAGCGGCGTCGCGATCGACTGGTGCGCCCCGCCCTCGGGCCCGAGGGTGACGCCCGAGGGGGTCGCCACCACGATGAAGCGGGCGTCCTGGTAGCAGGCGTAGTTGAGTGCATCGAGGCCGCGCTGGATGAAGGGATCGTAAAGGGTGCCGATGGGCAGCAGCCGGGCGCCGAAGAGCGCGTGACTGAGCCCCAGCGCCCCCAGCAGCGTGAAGAGGTTGTTCTCGGCGATGCCCAGCTCGATGTGCTGGCCCTCGGGCGACATGGCCCAGCGCTGCGCCGAGACCACCTTCTCCTCCTTGAACACGTCCGCGCGTGGATGACGGTCGAAAATGCCGCGGCGGTTGACCCAGGCGCCCAGATTGGTCGACACGGTCACATCAGGCGAGGTGGTGACGACGCGCTGGGCGAGCGCGCTGTCCTCCCTGGCCAGGTCGCCGAGGATCTTTCCGAAGGCCTCCTGGGTCGAGAGCCGCGCGCCCTCGGGCACGGGCAGGCTCTCGGGCACGGGCACGTGGGGCGCCGCGAAGCGCCGCGTGCCGCCTTGCGCGAAGGGGACCTGGGCAAGAAAGGCCTGGAGCTCGGCCGCCGGCAGGTCGAGGCCGGCGAAGGGCGCCCATTCCTCGCCTTCAGCGATGCCGTTGAACTCTTGAAACTGGGCCATCTGGTCCGGGTTCATGAGGCCGGCGTGATTGTCCTTGTGGCCCGCGAAGGGCAGCCCGAAGCCCTTGATTGTGTATGCGATGAAGCAGGTCGGCCCGTCGGCGGGCGCGCAGTGGAAGGCCTCGAGGACGGAGACCATGTCGTGGCCGCCCAGGTTTGTCATGAGCCGGGCGAGCGCGTCGTCGTCGTAGGCCCCCAGCAGAGCCTCGACGCCGTCCACCCGGCCGATGTCGGCCAGCAG
>CALJXB010000241.1 GCA_937974415.1 uncultured Kiloniellales bacterium | reverse complement strand
GCGCGCCGGGACGGTGAAGAGAATCCTGATCCAGGATGGCCAGCCGGTGGAGTTCGGTGAGCCGCTGATGGTCATCGAGTAGCCGGGGCGGACCCCTCCGGTGTTCGAGAAAATCCTCATCGCGAACCGAGGCGAGATCGCTCTCCGCATTCACCGCGCGTGCCGCGAGATGGGCATCGAGACGGTGGCCGTCCATTCCACGGCCGACGAGGACGCGATGCATGTGCGCCTCGCCGACGAAAGCGTCTGCATCGGCCCGCCGCCGAGCCGGGACAGCTACTTGAACGTCGCTGCGATCCTCTCGGCCGCCACCATCACCGGGGCGGATGCCATCCACCCTGGGGTCGGCTTTCTCGCCGAGAACGCGGATTTCGCTGCCATGGTGGCCGAGCACGGCTTCGTCTTCATCGGGCCCGAGCCGGCCCATATCGCCCTCATGGGCGACAAGGTGACCGCCAAGGAGGCCGCCCAAGAGCTCGGCCTGCCGGTGGTTCCGGGCTCCGACGGCGCTATCAATAGCGAGGCCCAGGCGCGGGAGACTGCGCTCAGTATCGGCTATCCGGTCCTGATCAAGGCGGCCGCCGGCGGCGGCGGCCGGGGCATGAAAATCGCCCACAACGCCGAGCAGCTCCCGGGTCAGCTCAAGACGGCGCGGGCCGAAGCCAAGGCATCGTTCGCCAACGACCAGGTCTATCTCGAGAAGTTTCTTGCCACGCCGCGCCATATCGAGGTCCAAGTGCTGGCCGACGGCAAGGGCAACGTGATTCATCTGGGCGAACGCGACTGTTCGCTCCAGCGGCGGTTTCAGAAGCTTGTCGAGGAGGCCCCCTCGCCCGCGCTCAACGCCGACGAGCGGGATACGGTGGGCCGGCTGGTCGTCGAGGCGGTCGAGAAGCTCGGCTACCGCAGCGCCGGCACCGTGGAGTTCCTGTACGAGAACGGCGAGTTCTACTTCATCGAGATGAACACCCGCCTGCAGGTCGAGCATCCCATCTCCGAAGCGATCACGGGCGTTGATCTGGTCCGCGAACAGATCCGCGTGGCGGCCGGCGTGTCGCTGGGGCTTCGCCAGCAGGACATCGCCTTCACCGGGCACGCCATCGAGTGCCGCATCAATGCCGAGGACCCCTTCACCTTCACCCCCTCACCGGGCACGGTGAGCGACTACCACGCCCCCGGCGGGCTCGGCGTGCGGGTCGATTCGGGCCTTTACGCCGGCTACACCGTGCCGCCCCACTACGACAGCCTGATCGCCAAGCTGATCGTCCACGGCCAGACTCGCAACGAATGCCTGATGCGCTTGCGCCGGGCGCTCGAGGAGTTCGTCATCGACGGTATCGCGACCACCATCCCGCTCCATCAGCAGCTCATCGGCGACAACGATTTCATCAATGGCGAATATGACATAAACTGGCTGGAAGGCTTTTTGTCGCGCACGCAAGGGTGAAGAGGCGGGGCACGCCAACCCCAGGTCGACGATGCAGCTATCGCCGGAACTTTTGCTCAGGGCTTACGCCATCGGCATCTTTCCGATGGCCGAAAGCCGCAACGCGCAAGAGATCCACTGGATCGACCCGGACCGCCGGGGCGTTTTGCCGCTCGACAGCCTCCATATCCCGCGTCGGCTCAGGCGCCGCCTCAGGCGCGGCGACTTCGAGGTGCGCTGCGACACGGCCTTCGGGCAGGTCATTCGCGCCTGCGCCCTGCCCACGCCCGGACGCAAGGAAACCTGGATCAACCCGACGATCGAGAGGCTTTATGTCGGGCTGTACGAAATGGGCTTTGCCCATTCGGTCGAGACCTGGCGCGATGGCCGTTTGTGCGGCGGTCTTTACGGCGTCACCCTGGGCGCGGCGTTCTTCGGCGAGAGCATGTTTCACAGGGAATCGGACGCGAGCAAGGTGGCGCTCGTTCACCTCGCCGCCCGCTTGAAGAAAAGCGGCTTCCAACTGCTGGACACCCAGTTCGAGACGCCCCATCTGCGCCAATTCGGCGTGGTCGAGGTGGGGCGCGAGGACTACCGTCAGCGCCTCGCCAAGGCTGTGCGCACGCCCGTTCAGTTGGACAGCCGGCTCAGCCGGGACGAGCTGATCGCCTTCCTCGAAAGCTCGCGCTGACGTCCTCTCGAGGCCTTTGCCGTTGGTTTCGCCGGCGGAGGCAGGTGAAGGGAGGTCCCGCCCCACCGGCGGCAACGATTTTGCTGCCATCGCGCGAGTTCTGAGGGACAATAGATCGGCGGACCCGTTTCGCCGACAAAGGAGGGACGATGAGTTTCGCTGCGCGCTTCAGAAACTACTTCTTCGCCGGCATCCTGGTCAGCGCGCCGATCGCGATCACGCTCTGGCTGGCCTGGAAGGTGGTCGGCTTCGTCGACGACCGCATACACCCGCTGATCCCGCCGCGCTGGAGCCCCTCGACTTACCTGACCTTCGACCTGCCCGGCTTCGGCATCGTCGTCGTCGTCGCCGCGCTCATGCTGATCGGCAGCCTGACCACCGGCTTCGTCGGCAAGCTCATCGTCAAATATAGCGAGTGGCTGCTCACCCGGATTCCCATCGTGGGCTCGATCTACGGCTGGACGAAGCAGATCCTCGATACCCTGCTGTCGGAGGATTCGACCGCGTTCCGCGAGGTGGTGCTGGTCGAGTACCCCTGCCGCGGCTCCTGGGCGGTCGGCTTCATCACCGGCCAGACCAAAGGCGAGGTCCAGGAGCTGACCAGCGAGACGGTCTACAACGTCTTCGTCCCGGCCACCCCCAACCCGACGACCGGATTCCTGCTGTTCATTCCCGAAAAGGACATTCGCCGGCTCGAGATGTCGGTCGACGACGGCATCAAGCTCGTCATCTCGGGCGGCATCGTGAAACCTCAAGAGGAGGACCCGGAGTCGAGCTGGGGCACCGGAACCGGAATCGCCGATGAGGTGGAGCTGATCAAGGATGCCATGGAAGAGGCGCGGGTCCGGGGTGAGCACGGATTGCATTGGAAGGCGGGCACCGGAATCGGCGAGGAAGTGGAGCGCATCAAGGCGGCCATGGAGGAGCTCAATCCCTCCAAACGGCCGGTAACCCTGATTGGCCGGCTGCGCGATTACTTCTTTACCGGCACCCTGGTCACCGCGCCGATCGCCATCACGGTCTGGCTGGCGGTGAGCGTCATCGATTTCTTCGACCGCAGCGTCATACCGATGATCCCGGCCAGCTGGAACCCGGCGACCCATCTGCCCTTCGGCATTCCGGGCCTGGGCCTCATCACCTCGGTGCTCACCATGACCTTGATCGGCTATCTGACCGCCGGGTTCATCGGCAACGCGATCGTTCGCATCAGCGAGCGGGCCATCGAGGGGCTGCCGATCCTGCGCGGCGTCTATTCCGCCGTCAAGCAGATCTTCGAGACCATGCTGAAGAAGCAGTCCAGTGCGTTTCGCGAGGTGGTGTTGATCGAATACCCGCGCCCCGAGTCTTGGGCGATTGGCTTCATCACCGGCGAGGCGGCCGGCGAGATCCAAGGCTCCACCCCCGGGGACTCCATCAACATCTTTCTGCCGACCACGCCCAACCCGACCTCCGGCTTCCTGCTATTTCTGCCCCACGAGGCGGTTAGGAAACTGACCATGACGGTCGAGGAAGGGCTCAAGATGGTGGTCTCCGGCGGCATCGTCACGCCGGGCGTGGACGAGGCCGACGAGGAAACCGCTGCCGGCGAGGATAGCGAGATAGAGGAAGCAGCCGCGACCGCGGACGAGAAGCCGGCTGCCGTCGCGGCAAGCGAGCGTAGCGGGGCCTAGTTCCCCTCGTCCGCCTTCTGTTGGGATTCCAGCGCTTCCAGCTCTTCGAGCGTCAGCTCTCCGGATGACGGCTCTCCGGGCACCTGCTCCGCCGCTGTTTGCTCCGCGATGCAGTCGATCACCCAGACGTCGTAGACCGGGTGCTCCAGCGCCGAAACGGCTGGCGAGGAGGCAAACATCCAGCCGGAAAACAGCACGACCGAGGGCGAATCCGGACGATTGTCGACGACCTCCATGAAGGCGGCGGACTCCGGCGGCTCCTCCGGCGGCGTCTTGTGGCAGCGCCGCACGCTGATCTCGAGGGAGCCGAAGCGAGCCATTTCGTTGACCGGCACTTCGAAGGTGGAAATCCGCGCCGTGATCTTGTCGAGCCCCTGTAGCACCGCCGTCTCGGCCCGGGCGGCCCCGGCCGGCAGGCCAGCCAGGACCAACACGAGCCCCCAGGCCGCCGGCAGAGCGCTCCGGCGCACCCGGGCGCTCAACTTCGAACACAGGCTCATTTTCCGCGACTCGGCCAAGGGATTCTCCAGCGAAGACATAGGCATCTCGGGCTTGGCGCACAAGTTTTAGCGGCCAGTCCTTTACGCAGGCTTTACCGCCCGGAAGCGCAGGCGCACGTAGTCCACGAACCAGCCGCCGCCGCCGTCGCGGAGCGTGCCATCCAGGGCGGCCTCCACCTCGGCGATGAGGTTCGGGTGCTCGCCCTCCGGCGCCACGAACAGGAAGGGCTCGGCGAAGGTCTCCAGCCAATCGCCGAGCCGCCCCGGCAAGGGCGTGGGGCGCTCGATGAGGGCGATCTCCTCAACCTGAAAACCGCGCGCCGCGAGCCGCCCGGCATAGTCGTCCGGCGTGGGAAAGTACCAGGGATCGGCCGCGGCCGGATCGTGGCCGCGCCGGGCCAAGGCCGCCGTCAGGGCCCCCTTGACCCGCTCGACGTTGCCGGCTCCCCCCATCTCGCCGACGAAACGGCCGCCCGGCTTCAGGGCGCGCCAGACCCCGTCGATGACTGCGTCGGGGCCCGTCATCCAGTGCAGCGCCGCGTTGGAGAAGACGGCGTCGAACTCGGCCTCGAAGGCGAGCGCCTCGCCGTCGGCGACCCGGGCGTCGAGACCCCGGGCGCGCGCGGCGGCGACCTGTTCGGCGGAGGAGTCGACGCCGACGACAACGGCTCCCAGCGCCGCCAGCCTTTCCGTCAGGGCCCCGTCGCCGCAGCCGAGATCGAGCACCCTTTCGCCGGGCGCGTGCGCCAGAAGCTCGAGCAGGGGCAGGCCGAGCTCGGCCACGAAGCCGGCATTGCGCCGGTAGCGCTCCGGGTCCCAGCGTTGCCCCGCCTTGGTCATGGGGCGCTCGTCATGGTGTGGCTGTTATCGCGCCGATTTGGACGACCTCGTAAAAGGTCACTCGGTCCCGGGGGCGCCCGAGCTATCGGCCGCGCCGAACACGAAGCGGCCCAGCAGGTCGACCACGTTGATCGCGCCCTGGGTGAACTCGACCGCGCCGCCGGGCTCGATGAACTCAATATCGCCGCCCGGCTCGAGCTCGACGAAGTTGCCGCCGAGCAGGCCCTCCGGCACGATCCGGGCCGAGGTGTCGCTCGGCAGCTCGATCGAGTCGTCGATGGATAGCACCACGTCGGCGAAATAGGTCTCCGGGTTCAAGCGCTGGCTGATCACGGTGCCGATCTTGACCCCGGCCATGCGTACGTCGGTGCCGGGCGTCAGGCCCGAGGCGTCGTCGAACTCGGCGGTCACCTCATAGCCCCCGGCACCGCTGGATAGGCCCGCCGATTTGAAGGCAAAGACGATGAAGCCGACGGCGACCAGCAGGACGATGCCGCCGAGGACGGTCTCGATGATATTCCTTTTCATGCCGGAAACTCCTGCGGGGCGCCGGGGTCTCGCACAACCCTAGTTGCACGGGCCTGGTGGCACGGGCCTAGTCGGGCGTCCAGGGTTCGTAGTCTCCCGTTGCCGCATCGCGCCTGCCACCCATGAGCGTGTGGCCGGGCGGGCGGTAGGCCCGATCGGTGCCGGTAAGGTTGGGTTGGTGGTCCTTTTGCCAAGGCTGGCGAGGCGGGCCGCCCGCGGGCGGCGGCGTCTGCGTCGTGTGGTGCAGCCAGGCATGCCACTCCGCCGGGACGCGGCTGGCCTCTATGTCGCCGTCGTAGATCACCCAACGGCGCTCCTTGCGCAGGCTGTCCGGATGCACGCGGCCGCCGCCCTTTTCGCGGTAGTAGCGGTTGCCCTGTGCGTCTGTGCCAACCAGCTCGCCGCGCAGCCACGTATAGAGTCGCGTTCCAATGTGGGGACCCGGCATGCCCTCGCTCCAAATCGCCCGCCCCGCAGTCGCGCCTGACGCCAAACGCGGCGCAAATCGGGCCGGGCGCGGCGACTATTGCACCTCGC
>CALJXB010000240.1 GCA_937974415.1 uncultured Kiloniellales bacterium | reverse complement strand
GGATCCGTTCGGTTCGATGGGCGCGAACTGACCCGGCTTTCGCCTGCCGGTTACAAGTCGGTACGGCGCGAGATCACCTTCATGTTCCAAGATCCCATCGGATCGCTGAGTCCGCGCATGCGGGTCGGCGACGCGGTGGTGGAACCCCTGCGAATCCACGGCATCGAAAAACCGGACTACCATGCGGAAGCCGAGAGACTTCTTGGCTTGGTCGGGTTGGATGCAAACTTCCTTGACCGCTATCCGCATGAACTGTCCGGCGGGCAGGCCCGTCGCATTGCAGTAGCGCGGGCCATTGCGCTGGAGCCGAAGTTGATCATCGCCGACGAGCCCACGGCGGGCCTCGATGTCTCGATCCAGGGCGAGGTTTTGAATCTGCTGGCCGAGATCCAGGATCGGACCGGCGTCGCCATGCTGCTGATCACCCACAATCTGAATGTCGTCCGCCACATAAGCGATCGGGTCGCGATCATGTTCATGGGGGATTTTCTGGAGATCGGTGAGACCGAAACGATCTTCAAAGCCCCCCGGCACGACTACACACGCCGGCTTATCGCCGCCAACCACCACCCGAGCTTCCGAAGCTGAGACCAGAAGAGAAACCCGTAATGTCGTCCCCCGATCTCGAGCTTTGCTACATGTCGGCCGCGAGGCAACTCGAAGGCTTTCGCGCAAAAGAGCTGTCCCCCGTCGAAGTGCTACGGGCGCAAATAAGCCGCGCGGAAGCCGTAGAGCCGGCGATCAATGCCTTTACCGAGACCTTCTTCGAGCGGGCGCTCGACCAGGCGCGCGCAGCCGAGCGGGTCTATAGCAATGGCCCCGACCAGGCGCGGCCGCTGGAGGGCTTGACCATCGGGATCAAGGACGAGATGCCGGTCGTCGGTCAGCCCAACACCCAAGGCTCCCTCATTTACCAGGATAACATCGAGGCGCATGACCACCCGCTCGTCGAGCGACTGCGCGAGGCCGGAGGGATCTTCCACGCGCGAACGACGACACCGGAGTTCGGTTGTGCGTGGATCACCTCATCCCGCCTGCACGGCACGACCAGAAACCCCTGGCACTTGGATTACACCTGTTCGGGGTCCTCCGGCGGCTCGGCCGCGTCCCTGGCGGCCGGCACCTCGTCTCTGGCGACCGGCTCCGATATCGCGGGATCGATTCGTGGACCGGCGGCCGCCTGCGGAGTGGTGGGCTACAAACCGCCCTACGGCCGCAATCCGGACGTGCCGCCGTTCAACCTCGATTCTTACAATCAAAGCGGCGCCTTGGCCCGAACCGTCGCCGATTGCGCCCTGTTCCAGAACGTCATCTCCGGTTTCCATCCCGAGGACATTGCCACCCTGCGCGAGACCGTCGAGATCCCGCTGACCCACGACGGCATCGAGGGCCTCGAGATCGCCTACACCTTCGATGTCGGGAACAAGGTGGTGGCGCCGGAGGTCGAGCGGCAAACCCGCGAGGCGCTCGACCGCCTTGCCGAACAAGGGGCAATCATCGGAGAGGTCGATCTCGGGTGGGATGGCGACGTCTTGCTTGCGGCGCGCGACTATCTGGATCATCTGTTCGGTCACTATCTGGTGCGCGCGACGCAGGAACACCCGGATCTGGTCTGCGACTACACGGCCTTTCTCGCCGAGCGTGCCGGCAAGGTGGATGCCGAGAGGTTCTTCCGCGCCTTTGAGGTCAGTGGTGAAATGTATCGGACGATCGGGCCGATTCTCGAGAGGTGCATTGCGCTGGTTTGCCCCGCCTTCGTGACCCAAGAGGTGAAGGCCGAGCAGCGGCCCTGGGAGATCATGACCGTACGGGGCTGTGAATTCGATTCGGACTATGAGTTCACCATGATGCCGCAGTTCAACATGCTGGGCCGCCTCCCGGTTCTCGCGGTGCCGGCCGGCGTTGCGGAGAACGATCTGCCCGTCGGCATTCAGATCGTCGGCCGATCCTATGACGACACGCGGGTGTTCCAGGTGGCTTCCGCCTTGGAAAAGGCCGCTCCATGGCTGGATTGCTCGGCGCGCCGGCCGCCGCTGTGACACCAGAGAACAGGCGGAGATCATGTTCAAGCAAAACAAGGAGTGGAGAGGATGTCGTCCATTGATCTGGAGCTTTGCTACATGCCGGCCAAAGAGGTCTTGGCGCGTTTCGCCGACCGCAGCCTGTCGCCGGTCGAGTATCTCGAGGCCCTGATCCGGCGGGCGGAAGAGACCGAGCCGGTGGTCAACGCCTTCGCATTCACCTGGTTCGACGAAGCGATGGACCAGGCGAAGGAGGCCGAGAGAAAGTACGGCATGACGGATGGCCGCCTCGGCGAACTCGAGGGTCTGCCCGTTGCCGTTAAGGATGAGATGGATATCGAAGGCCAGCCGATGACCAACGGCTCGCTTTATCTGAAAGATAACATCAGCACCGAAACCCACTATGCGGTGCAACGCCTGCTGGATGCCGGCTGCATTGTGCACGCGCGCACCACCACGCCCGAGTTTTCCTGTTCCGGCACGGCGGATTCCAGGATCCACGGTACCACCCGGACGCCGTGGCGACCCGAGTTCACCTGCGGCGGCTCGTCCGGCGGGTCAGGAGCCTCGCTGGCGGTCGGCAGCTCACCGCTCGCGACCGGCTCCGATATTGGCGGCTCCATTCGAATTCCCGCGAGTTGTTGTGGCGTCGTCGGCTTCAAGCCACCCTATGGCCGCAATCCGGACAATACGGCCTTCGCCTTCGACATGTACGCCGTCATGGGCCCCATGAGCCGCACGGTAGGCGACGCGGCGATGATGCAGAACATCCTTTGCGGCCCGCACCCCCTCGACAACGCCTCGATCCGTCCGAAGTACCTACTTCCGGAGTCCTACGATGACATCAAGGGCCTGAAGATCGCCTGGTCGCTCGATCTCGGGTTTTTCGAGGTCGACGAGCACGTGCGTTCGAACACACTCCAAACGCTGGAGGTCTTGAAGGACCTGGGGGCCGAGCTGGTGGAGGTGGATTTCGGCTGGAGCGCCGAGGCCGACCGGGCGGCGCAGAATTACCTGGATCACCTGTTCGGCGTTTACATCAAGGGCATCGTCGATACGGATCCGCCGCTGGCCTCGCACTGGGCGGCATACTGCGCGGAAGCCAGTGGGAAGACGACTGCGGCTGACTTTTACGCCGCTTATGAAATGCAGGGGACGATGTCCCGCCACGTCGGTGCGATCATGGATGAACACTACGCGTTCGTCTGCCCGACCATGAGTTTCCATGAGATTCCGGCGGACCAGCATCCCGGCGACCCGGTCGTGATCAACGGCAAGACTGTCGATCCTCTCTATGGTTGGTGCATGTGTCACCCGTTCAACATGTTGGGACGCATTCCGGTCCTCGCCGTTCCGTCGGGGATCGGCGGCAATGGCCTGCCAACGAGCATCCAGATCACCGCGCGTCATCTCGACGACGAGCGGGTATTCCGGGTCGGCTCGGCGCTCGAGAAGGCACAGCCCTGGCTGGATTGCGCGGAGCGTCGGCCAACGGTCGGGTCCGGGTGAATCGAGCAGACCTTGGGGCAACGCGGACTACTAGCTAGAGGGCAAAACCGGCGAGCCGGCGGTTCGGTCTCAAGCCGAGAGCGCTGGCCGGCGATAGCGTTTATGGGGCTGGGCGGTTGCTCACATGGCTGATGGATCAAGGCATCGTGCCCCACGTGCCGGTGTGGGACCGCTCGGCGTGGAGCAACGGCTTGTTCTCACGTTCGGACTTCGTCTTCGATGCCGAGGAGAACTACTATATTCTGCCCGGGCGGCCAGAAACTGACCAGCACCGGCACCATCAGTCAGGGCCGCATACTCAGCTACCGGGGGCGTAAGGAAGATTGCACGCACTGTCGATTGCGCTCCCGGTGCACAAACGGGCCGGGCCGCAAGGTGACCCGAGATATCGATGAAGCGCTGTGCGATCAGGTTCGTGGCCTTGCCAAGACCAAAGCGTTCGAGCACTCCGCCAGGCAGCGCAAGAAGGTTGAGATGGCCTTCGCCCACCCCAAGCGCATCCTCAAGCTCGACCGCCTCAGGCTGCGAGGCTTGTCGGGTGCACGATATGAGATGCCCCTCGCCGCCACGGCACAGAACCTGAGAATGCTCGCGAGAGCGGCCAAACTCCGGCGCCCCGGCCGCCTTGTGCAGCTCGTATCCGCCAACCGCCCGTCAGGCGGATCGTCGGGGGCTTCGATGAGGTCATTGGCGGGCTCGCTGGCCGATAATCAGGAGCGTGTTCTTCGACCCCACGACGTGCTAGCCAAGGCCCTTCCGCAAAAGCAGGACAATTCGGATCGACGCGTTATGGAATTAAGCAGAGAAAGACTGTCCCAGGCCATCGACCGGGAAGCGAAAGGGCTCATCCGGCTCTACGACTTCTCCGAGGACGCGACGGTTTCGCTCCTCAGCGAGTCCGAGAACAAGGTCTATCTGGTCCGCGACCCCGGACGCGCGGAAGACTACGTCATCCGCGTCAATTCCGGGCGCCTCGGATACCACACGCCGCCCAACATCGCCTCCGAGTTGACCTGGCTGACGGCGCTCCGGCGCGACACCGACATCGTCGTCCCGACGGTGCTCGCCGGCCGCGACGGCTCTCTGGTGCAAACCTTCGATGCGACCGACCTCGACAAGCCGCGTCACGCCGCCATTTACAGCTTTCTTTCCGGCACGGAACCGCCCGAGGACGCGCTGCGGCCGGGCTTCGAGCGCCTCGGCGAGATTTCGGCGCGGATGCACCGGCACGCCCAGGGCTGGCAGCCGCCGGCCGATTTCACGCGCCCGTCCTGGACGGCCGAGGTGATCCTGGAAGACCGCTTGAACTGGGGTCCCTGGCGAGCGGGGCATGGGGTCGAAGGCGAGACCATCCAGTTGCTATCGCGCCTCGCCGACGTGGTGAGCAAGCGACTCGCTGGCCTTCCAAATGACCGGGAGCACTTCGGCCTGATCCACGCCGACCTCCGGCTCGCCAACCTCCTAGTCGAGGGTGACCGCACGGCCATCATCGATTTCGACGATTGCGGCTTCGGCTGGTATCTCTTCGACCTGGCGGCGGCCCTCAGCTTTCTGGAAGAACGGCCCGACGCGCCCGAGCTGGTCGCCTGTTGGCTGACGGGCTACCGCAAGGTGTCAGAGGTGCCGGCGGTGATGGCGGCGGAGATCCCAACCCTCATCATGCTGCGCCGCCTTCAGCTGATCGGTTGGGTCGGCTATCAACGTCAACGCTTGGACTTCGCGCGGGAGATCGCCCCGCAGTTCACGATCGATAGCTGCCGGCTCGCCGAGGACTATCTCGCGCGCTTCGCCTGAGCGCCACGGCGCCGGTCGCTCCGCCGGCCGGCCTACGACCAAGGTGCGGGGGCGCTTCGCTCTTGCAAAGTTCCCCGGTCCTGACTTTTATCGTCGTCGAGCAGACTCATCCGGTTGCGGACAGGGCCTCGAGGGCAGGCCGAAGACACAAGCCGGAGCGCTGCAGCGGCATAACAACTCGAGAACGGAACGAGGGAGGATCCGAGAATGCTGACATCAGTTGAAGGCCGTTCGGTCATCGTAACGGGGGCGAGCAAGGGGATCGGCAAGGGCATCGCCCGGGTCTTCGCCAGCCACGGCGCCAAGGTCCTAGTGGTGGCACGAACCGAGGCGGACGCCCAAGCTGCGGCCGCGGAGCTCAGCGAAAGCGGCGGGACGGCCGCCGCCTTCTCCGGCGACGTGACCGACTGGGACTCCATGCAGGCCATGGCCGCCGCCGCCGCCGAGCAACACGGCGGGATCGACGTGCTGTGCGCCAATGCGGGCATCTATCCCCAAACCAAGGTCGAGGAGATGGACCCGAGCGAGTGGGACCATGTCATGGCGACCAACCTCAAGGGCTCTTTCCTCTCGATCAAGGCCTGCCTGCCCCACCTCAAGAACAGCGACGGCGGGCGCATCGTCTTGACCTCGTCCATCACCGGCCCGGTCACCGGCTATCCGGGCTGGACCCACTACGGCGCCACCAAGTGCGGCCAGCTCGGCTTCATGCGCACGGCCTGCATGGAGTTCGCCAAGTACGGCATCACCGTGAACGCCGTCCTGCCGGGCAACATCGTCACCGAGGGCCTGAGCGGCCTCGGCGAGGACTATCTCAAGACCATGGCGGCCTCGATCCCCCTGGGCCGGCTGGGCGCCGTCGAGGACATCGGCAATGCCGCCCTGTTCCTCGCCTCCAAGGAGGCCGGCTACATCACCGGCCAGACCATCACGGTCGACGGCGGCCAGATCATTCCGGACTCGATCGAGGCCCTGGAGGAGGCCTAGGGCGCAGCCCGGGCGCACGGCGACGGCAATTCGAGCGGTCAGGACCCCGGCGCGCCGCGCCGGGGTCGGTCTAGCCGCCATTGGCGCCGAGTAGGACATGGGCCTGCCGGAGGAGCCGGATGGCACAAGCCTCGCAGAGCAGGAATCAGATGCTGTCCCGCCTTTTTGTGACCCTTTTGATCGTCTCGGCCAGCGCCATGGAAGGTAATCTCACCATGGCTCAATCGCCTCCCTCCCAAAAGGAAGCAGCCGGCTATAAGGGCCTTCACGCCGCTGCATACGAAGGGAACTTGGACGACCTGCGGGCTCTGATCGCGGCCGGCACTGACCTGGAGGCGCGGGACGGGTGGGGCCGCACGGCCCTGCACGTGGCGGCATATCGCTCGCACGAGGCGGCCATTTCCATTCTTGCCGAGGCTGGCGCGGATATGAACGCCCTCGACCGTCAGGCCTATGACATCGTGACAATTGCTGCCGTCGCCAACGACCTGCAAATCGTACGTCTCGCGTTGTCGCTTGGATCCGATCCCGCGAACGTCACCAGCCCCTATGACGGCACTGCACTGATTGCGGCGGCCCATCTCGGGCATCACGAGGTGGTGGAAGTTCTGATGGCATCGGGCGCGCCTGCTGACCACGTGAACAACCTCGACTGGACCGCGTTGATCGAAGCGGTTGTCCTTGGCGATGGCGGTTCGGACCATCAGCGGACCGTGAAGATTTTGCTGGCAGGCGGTGCCGATCCCATGATCGGCGATGGGCAGGGCGTGACGCCGTTGCAGCACGCGCGGCAGCGCGGCTATCGCGCGATCGAGGAGTTACTCGTGGAGGCCGGTGCGCAATAAGGCAATGGCGTCGGCCAATCGCTTCTCCGACGGGCTGAAAAGGCGAAGGGCGGAACACACTAGGCACAAGGATCAGCCGTTCGCCCGTCGGCGGAGCCTCCCAATTTGGCGTAGACCCCCCATTCGCAAATCGCCGAGGCATGCGAGCCGCTGGAGTGGCACGATTTCAGCGGGGAAATGCGCCCGATGATCACCGATTTTGCCTTGCTTCAACGGGATCGAAGTCTTCGTGTCGCCGAAAGATCGCCTTGTCTTTGGGCACGGCTCGTAGCGGCGGACTTAGATGATTGCGCAGGGGTAAACCAGGCCGCGGCACCATACGGACAAGCCCTTTGAAGCCGTGACGCATCACTTGGGGGCGTCAGTGAACCGGAACATCGGACGAGCACTCCTAGCCTACATTCTCTCCCTCATCTCACCGGCGATCGCCCAGGCGCAACCCGGAGATACAGCGAAGGCGGAGGCCGATTGGGTCATCCAGTCGGAACGGCCCCGCGAGGTGGCGGAAGCCGGCGACCGGGATGTACGCTCGCAACCTGTCGGAAAAGCCCGCATCGGCACCCACGGCCAGCAGGATCTGGACGCCGCGACGGTTTGGGGCAGCAAGCCGGACAGCAAAGACGGCAGACAGTCGGAAAAAGCCTCCCGCGGCACCTCTCTCGAGGCGGATCGCGTTTCCAAAAGCGAGCCCATAGCGGCCGGCGGCGCGATTTCGCGCAATAGCAGCACCGGCGGCCGTAAGTCCGGCGGCGGAAGCTCCGGAGACAAGGACAACGGCGACCGCGACACCGGCGACGGTGGCGCAGGCGACGGTGGCGCAGGTGACGGTGGCACAGGCGACGGTGGCACAGGCGACGGCGGCACAGGTAGCGGCGGCACCGGCGAGCGCGGCGCTGGCGATAGCAGCACGGGTGGCAGCAACGACGGCGGTCGCAACACCGGCGACCGTGACGGAGGCTCCGGCGGCTCCGGCGGCGGCGGCAACAGCGGCGGCCGAGACCGCTGAGCGGTGCATTAGGGTTAAGACCGCCTCGGCCGCCGCGGCGTTTCACCAGCAATTACAAGGCTTGTAGCGAACTGGCTCGCTTGCTGCGGGGCCACAGTGGTGCCGCATTTTTCAGCTAGAGTGGCGAACACACAGAGAGAGAGGCGGTATAAACATGGTGCATAAGTACGGAGTCTTCCCCCAAATTCAGGCAACTGTCATCGCCTATGTTCAGGGAGAGAGGACGTTCTACGACGCCCAGTTCGTTTTGGAGGCCCAGCTTCAAGACCTCCTCGATGAGATCGCCCGAGAGATGCGGGACGAATTCGGCGTTATGTCCCTGCAGAAGACAAGCGACGAAGAGGCGCGTCGTAAGCGCTCGGTTTACGCCCAGCTGTTGATCGGGGCCGAACGGCACGCA
>CALJXB010000239.1 GCA_937974415.1 uncultured Kiloniellales bacterium | reverse complement strand
TGGGCGACGTGCCGTTTCCGCGCATCTACGACTTGAAGGGCACCCTCGACGACATCGCCGACTTCTACCGCGGCCTGCACGCCGCTGGCGTAGCGCCCTTGAGCGCCGGGGGCGACCATTCGATCACCCTGCCGATCTTTCAGGCGATCGCGGCCGAGCGCCCCGTCGGAATGGTCCACGTGGATGCCCACACGGACACCTGGGACGAGTTCCTCGGGTCCAAGTTCACCCACGGCGCGCCCTTCCGCCGGGCGGTGGAGGAGGGCTTGCTGGATCCCAAGCGCACGGTGCAGATCGGCATCCGCGGCGCCCAGAACTCCGACGAAGGCTGGACCTTCTCCCTGGAAAGCGGCATGCGGGTCGTCTTCATGGAGGAGTTCACCGAGATGGGCGTCGCGGCGGTGATTGCCGAGGCGCGCCGGGTGGTGGGCGACGGCCCGACCTACGTCTCCTTCGACGTGGACGGCCTCGACCCGGTCTACGCGCCGGGCACCGGCACGCCGGAGGTCGGCGGCCTCACCACCATAGAGGCACAGCTCTTGCTGCGCGGCCTGCGCGGGCTCGACCTGGTCGGCGGCGACGTGGTCGAGGTGGCCCCGCCGTTCGATCCCAGCGGCAACACGGCCCTGGTCGGCGCCACCATGATGTACGAAATCCTCTGCCCCCTCGCCGAAGCGGTCGCCCGGCGCAAGGCGGGCGCGGGGTGAGCGTTTTTCGATCCATCGACCACCGAATCGGGGCCGACGAAATCCCGCCTAGGCTCTAGCAATTCTTGACGATTTGGGCGATCCTCCAGGATTGGTCCCGAACCTGACCGCCGCGGTCGCAATGGGTGCCCTCATCTTTCATGGGTGAGGGCCTCGTCTCGTGGACCGGTTCCGAAGTGCCGCCGTCGCGCGGCGGTCGGGGCCGATCCCTTTCGCGTTAAAGGCCACGGTCAAATACGGTGGCGGCGGTCGCCATGCTGGCCATAATCAAAACCGGGACCCAGGGAGGAAGACTCATGAGATTTGTGAGAACGCTGTTTTCATGTTCGGCTGCGGCCTTCGTGCTGACGGCCGCGTCGCTCTTCGTTCAGGCGCCGGCGGCGCAGGCGCAGGATCTGATCCGTTGCGCCTATCCCTATTGGTTCGGCTTCGCGCCGACGCCGGTGGCGATGGGCATGGGCTACTTCGAAGAAGAAGGCCTCGAGGTCGAGACCGTGTTCGACAACGACCGGGCCAATGTCCTGCCGGGACTCGAGATCGGCGACATCGACTGCACCATGCGCACCATCGGCGAGCACATGTCGCGCCCGCTGGCGGCGGACTCCAACCTGGTGGTGATCGGCGTCATCGACGTCTCCGTGGGCGCAGATGGCGTCGTCGGCGCGCCCGACATCAACGAGGTCACGGACCTGGTCGGCAAGGTCTTCGCCGGCGAGATCAACCATCCCGGCACCATCATGACCGCCCACGCGCTGAAGCAGGCCGGCTACGACTTCAACAAGGACGTCGAGGTGCGCCTGATCGCCACCGACGACGCCTCGGCGGTGTTCGAGGACTCGGAGGTCGCGGCGGTTGCCACCTGGGAACCGATGTTGAGCGAGATCGTCGCCAACACCTCGCGCAAGGGCTCGAAGATCCTGTTATCGTCGGCGGACTTCAACGGCCTGATCACCGACGTGGTGATCGTCAACAAGACCGACTACGAGGCCAACCGCGAGAAGTACGCCAAGTTCATGCGCGGCATCTACCGTGCCGTCGATCTCTACAACAGCGACCCGGAAAAGTTCCTCGAGGTCGCCGCGCCGACCTATGACGTGACGCCGGATCAGATGAAGGCGGACCTGGGCGGCGTCTACTACACCTCCTACGAGGACGCGCTGGAGTTCTTCGGCGTCGGCCAAGATCCGAAGTTGAAGGACGTGATCGACGGCCTCAACGCGATCAACGTCGACCTCGATCTCATGGACCAAGCGCTTGACTACGAGGTGATGGTCGATCCGACCCTGACCGAGGGCCTGTTCGACGGCAAGACCCGTTAGCCAGTTCCACTAAGGTCCCCGGGCGCCGCCGCTTCGCTTCGTCGCGGCGGTGGCGCCCGTACCTTGCTCTCCCACCTACTCGAAATCAGGCATATACCCCGTGACCCGACCATCGCTTTTCGCCTATCGGGGCCAGAGCAGCGGCCGCAGCGACCTAGTGCTCGGCATCTGCGCCTTTATCGGCTTTATCGGCATCTGGACCCTGATCTCCCACTTCGAGGTGGTGCCCCAGCGCTTCCTGCCGCTGCCCTGGAAGGTGCTCTCGGCGCTCTATTACATGCTGGTGGAGCGGAACTTCAGCGAGGACATCTGGATCAGCGTCGCCCGGGTGTGGAGCGCCTTCCTCTTGTCCGTCGTCATGGCGATACCGATCGGCATGTGGATGAGCAACTACCGCATCGTCGGGACGCTGATCGAGCCCATCGTCGACTTCATCCGCTATCTGCCGGTGCCGGCCCTGGTGCCGCTGCTGATCATCTGGTTCGGCATCGGCGAGGCCTCCAAGATCGCCGTGCTCTGGATGGGCACCTTCTTCCAGCTGGTGCTGCTGATTGCCGACGACACCAAGCGGGTGCCGCGCGAGTTCATCGAGATCGGCTATACCCTGGGGGCCAAGCCGCGCCAAATCACCCAGGACATCGTGCTCAGGGCCATGGCGCCCAGCATGGTGGACAATCTGCGCATCACCCTCGGCTGGTGCTGGACCTGGATCATCGTCGCAGAGATCGTCGCAGCCAACAGCGGCATCGGCCACGTCATCTGGGCGGCGCGGCGTTTCGTCAAGACGCCGGAGGTGATGGCCGGAATCCTGACCGTGGGCATCATCGGCCTGGCCACCGACCAGGCAATCCGTTTGCTCCACCGCCGCTACTTCAGATACCTGTGAGGGAAATGGCGATGAACCAGGAAACGCCGTTCCTCAGGGTCGCGGGTGTGAGCAAGATCTTCGAGGCCGAAGGCCATGGCCACGAGAGGATCCAGGTGATCGATCATGTGTCGATGGACCTGACAGCCGGCGAGTTCGCCGTCTACCTCGGGCCGTCGGGCTGCGGCAAGACCACCTTGATGCGTATTGTCGGCGGCCTCGAGACGGCGAGCGGCGGTGACGTCGTCCTGGCCGGCCGGAAGGTGACCGGCCCGGACCGCCAGAAGGGCATGGTGTTCCAGGCTTACACCTCCTTTCCCTGGCTCACCGTTCTGGAGAACATCCGCTTCGGCACCAAGTACCGCAACGACATCGACACCGCCCAAAAAGACGAGATCGCGCGCCACTATCTCGATTTGGTCGGCCTCACCGAGTTCGCCGACTTCTACGTCAACCGCATCTCCGGCGGCATGCGCCAGCGCGTCGCCATCGCCCGCACCCTAGCGGCCGGCGCCGATATCCTGCTGATGGACGAACCCTTCGGCGCGCTCGACGCCCAGACCCGCGAGTTCCTGCAGGACCAGCTGCTGGAGATCAACCGGGTCGAGAAGAAGGCGGTGATCTTCGTCACCCACGACGTCGAGGAGGCGGTGTTCCTGGCCGACCGCATCTTCATGTTCTCGGCCCGGCCGGCCACCATCATCGAGGTCATCAAGGTGGCCGACCACATTCCCGGCGAGCGTCACATGGACATCAAGGAAACCGAGGCCTTTTTCCATCTGCGCAACCACGTGCGCGATGTCATGCGCGACCAGGCCCGGGCGACCGAGGAGAAGCTCGAACGGGCGCTCAGGCCCGAGGACGGTGGCGAATGACGGGCGTGAACCTGGAGGGCAAGCGGGTTCTGGTGACCGGGGCCAGCCGCGGCGTTGGTCTCGGCATCGCCCGGGGCTTCGCGCGCGCCGGCGCGCAGCTTACGATCCTGGCGACCGGCGAGAGTGTCAGGGCGACGGCTGAGGCCCTGTCGGAGGACTGCGACAGAGAGGTCGGCGCCATTATTTGCGATATCACCGACCGGGCGGCGGTGGCGAGCGAGGTGGGCGGCCTGGGCGCCCTCGACGTGCTGGTCAACAACGCCGGCCTGGAACGCATCACGCCGATTCTCGAGCCGGGCGAGGAGGTCGAGGCGACCTTCCGCCGAATCATCGAGATCAACGTGATCGGCACCTACTACGTCACCCGCGAGGTGGTGAAGACCATGCCGGCCGGCGGCCGCATCATCATCACCGCCTCGGTCTGGGGCCGCACCTCGGCGGGGCCGTTCAGCGCCTACAGCAGCTCCAAGCACGCCAACATCGGCTTCATGCGCTGCCTCGCCGAGGAGCTCGGCCCGCGCGGCATCGCCGTCAACGCAATCTGCCCCGGCTGGGTCAAGACCGACGCCTCCATGCTGTCGCTCGCCAAGATCGCCGCCCGCGACGGCCGCGGCGAGGCCGAATGCCTCGAGGAGATCATGTCGGCCCAGGCCTTTCCCGGCCTCATGGAGCCGGACGACGTGGCCGGGGCCTACCTGTTTCTCGCCTCCGACCTGGCGGCTAATATCACCGGCCAGGCGTTCAACGTGGACCGTGG
>CALJXB010000238.1 GCA_937974415.1 uncultured Kiloniellales bacterium | reverse complement strand
CGTCGGGTGCGGAGTGCGGGCGGGCACGACCGCATTGTGAATTCTTCCGCCGCGCGGGAACCGAAGGGGGGCTTAAACGATTTATTAACCATCATCGTTAACCTTTCTTGCGCATCGATTCGCAGGGAATCTTGCGTGACGCTTCGCAGGGAAGTCGCTCTTGCCGTCGTTTGAGGTCCGTTCCCGGTCTAACTCCCGTCGGTCTTGGGCCATACCTATTTTGGTCGTTGTCGTGGCTGTCCTAGGCCCCGCCCAGGCCGGGGCGGTAGAGCCCCACGACGCCCGGGCAGACGGCAAGGATGATCCCTGGACCCTCTGCGCCCGTCATGCCGCCGAGATCGAGATCGAGGAGGACCTGCCGCCCCATCTGCTGTCGGCCATCTCCAAGGTCGAATCCGGCCGTTGGCGCGCCGCCGAAAAGACGGTCCGTGCCTGGCCCTGGACCGTCACCTGGGACGGCAAAGGCCGCTTCTTCGCAACCAAGGCCGAAGCGCTCAAGACGGTTCGCGCGCTCCGGTCCAGCGGCCGCCGGAGCATCGATGTCGGCTGCATGCAGGTGAACCTCTATTACCACCCCAATGCCTTCGAGGACCTGCGCACCGCCCTCGATCCGGCCCGCAACATCGCTTACGCCGCGGAGCTTCTGCAGCGCCTAAGGAAAGAAGCGCGCTCCTGGCCCAACGCCATTGCCTATTATCATTCGCGCAAGTCCCGTTTTAACGACCCCTACCGCCGCAAGGTGTTCCGGGCTTGGCATGAAGAATGGCTGCAGGCCGGCTTGGCGCCGCCGGCCGCCACCACAAACATGGCAAGCCAACTCGCAACTCTCGCCGGTTTGAACGCGGCAGCGCCAAAAATGGCGAACAGTCTCGGACAGGTGCAATTGGGCGCGTTTCGGAAGCCCGAAAACGCCCACTCCGTCTGGTTCAAGTTGCGCCAGGAGAACGCCGCCCTGCTCGGGGGCCTTCAGCCCCGCATTGACGTCGTCAGTCGCGGCCAGTCGGGGTCCCTCCACTTCCTGCGGCTTGGCCCGGTCATGACGCTCAAGCACGCCCGGTCGATCTGCAGCAAGCTGCTCGACCGCGCCATCGACTGTCTGGTGGTGGAGCCGCCGCGGCGCCTGGCGCTGGACGGCGCCATCAGGCACTTCCGCTAGCCGCACCCGGCCCCCCGGAGCCTAGATCGCAGATTAGTGCTTGCCGACGAGGGGGATGCCGGTGGCCTCGGCCGAGGCGATGGTAATCGCGCGCAGGTCCTCGGGCTCCAGATTGTGCAGATTCGTCTTGCCGGTGCAGCGCGCCATCATCGACGCCTCGCCGACCGAGGCCTTGAGGATGTTGGCGACGGCGAGCCGGCGGTCCTCGTCGCTGTAGTCCGCGGCGAAGGCGAGCGTCCGATCCCCTGTGATCCGCCCGCCCATGGCAAGGCCCACCGGCACGCCCAGCACCACTGCGCTGACCCCCTGGGCGATGAGCTTGGCCGCATCGGTCCCCGAGCGTGCACCGCCGAAATGGAGCAGGTCGATGTCGCCCTCTTTCTTCATCTCACGCAGAACGCGGATCGCATCGCGCAGCAGCGAGAGGTCGGGCGGGCCGGCAAGCTCGGCCCAGGGCCTTTCCATCGACCCGGTAGCGTCGAGCAGCAGCAGGTCCGCGCCGAGCTCGAAAGACCGCGCGATGGCCTCGGGAAGCCGGTCGGCCGAGGACACCGCGAAGCCGGCGAGCTGATCGTTCCGCACCGCCCGGAGCGCGGGCTCGGCACCGTTTGCAGGATACTTGGCGATCACGCCCGCCGCCCGCTCGCTGGGCGCGTCGGACTCCTCGGCTAGAAGCTGCAGCCAGATCGCCTCCGGGCCCGGGTCGCGCCGGCCGACATAGCCGTACGAGGTCGCCGTCAGGCCGCTCACGAGGCCGTCCCAGACCTGGGCCGGCGCGTCGTCGAAGCCGCCGACCAGGAACGGCGAGGCGAGCTCCAGCTTGCCCGCCAAATCGGTGTCGACCCGGCAGGCCTCCCGGTAGGGGTCGATCACCAGGCGCGACAGGTTGGCCGGCAGGAACACCAGGTCGTCCAGGGTCGCCGGCCGGTCCTCCGGGAAGGGGTTCTTCCGCGGTGCCAGGCGGCGGTCGAGCATGGCGCGCAGCTTCGCGCCGTCGTTCGGGTTGGTGCGCGCCATGGAGAAGATGTCCTCCCGGTGCGCGACCGAGTAGTCGTTCGACCCGGTCTCGGCGTCGCAGCGGTAGCAGCGTGCCGCCTCGGCCTTGGCGGTCTCGAGGTCGTAGCCGCTCTCGATCTCCGGAAACGCGACGGGATCTGCGCCGACCCCGTGGAAGTCTTGCTCCTGGCGGGGAAAGCGCTCCCACATGATGTCCTGAGCGACCGGCACCCGGCGCGTGCGGTAGGGCGTGCGATAGGGCAAGGGGTCTTCCAGGCCGTTCAAAAAGGCCTTGATGTAGTAGGCGGCCCGCTGGCCGTGGTTCATGGCCATGACGATGGTCGAGCCGCCGAAGGCGCCGTCGCCCGCGGCGAAGACCTTGGGG
>CALJXB010000237.1 GCA_937974415.1 uncultured Kiloniellales bacterium | reverse complement strand
CCTACTGATCGGACATCTGCGCGCCCGCCGGCAGGCAGGTGCGGAACCGCTAGTCGACGGCCAGCCCCCAGCCGAGCCCGACGAGCCCAGTGGCCTGCTCACCCACCATCTGGTCATGGACGAGGCGGCCTGGAGCTTCGTTTCGCGCCTTCTAGCAATGCTCGGCAACCACCCGGCGGCCCGTTGGGTCGCAGCCGAGGAGGCCTTTCATCTGTCGGCGCCACGGTTTGCGGAGCCATGATGGTCTATCGCTATCCGGGACGCGCACTAGCCGGGGACTATGTTCGCGCCGGGGCCGGCCTCGCGGTCGGCCTCGGCGTCCTGTTGTCTACGCCCCTCTCGCCTGCGATAGTTGTCATATTCGGGAGCTGGAGCGCGCTATTCGGCTATTTCGCCTTCAGAACGGTCCAGCGCACCGTGACCAGGGTGGCGGTGACCGACACGGAAATTTGCGACGTCGGCCTGCGGACACGTGTGATGGAGTGGGCCGACCTGCAGTGGCTGAAACTGAGGTATTTTGGTACCAAGCGGCAAGAACGGTCCCGGGGAGGATTCATGCAGCTTAAGTTGAAGGGGGGTGGGCGGTCGTTCATCTACGATTCCGGCATCGAGGGCTTCGATTATCTGGCCTGGCGCGCCGCCAAGGCGATCCGGGACAACGGTTTGTCCATGGACCCGGCTTCGGCGGGAAATCTCTTGAGTCTCGGGGTCGACGCCGACCGAGAGACGCCGCCGCCAGAGGCATCCGGAACAAGGCTTGGATAGTCTTCATGGGACGCGCCAAGACAGCCACGACTGACTCGCCCCGCCGCGCGCTGCAAAGCCGCGACAGCGGCCTTCGATAAACAAGATCGCGAGGAATAGCGCAGGTGACGGCGAAGATGGAGGATTTGCTCAAAGTCGAAGACCTCAGGATCGCCTTCCAGCTGCCAGAGGGCCGCCTCGAAGCCGTGCGCGGGGTGAGCTTCCGCATCCGCCCCGGCTCGACCGTCGCGCTGGTCGGCGAATCCGGCTCCGGCAAGTCCGTCGTTAGCCAAGCCATCATGGGCATCTTGCCCAAGGCGGCGAGCATCGAGGGTGGCCGTATCCTGTTTGCCGACCCGGTCGAAGCGGGGGCGGCCAATGGCGAGGCCACCGCAGGCCGCCCCATCGATATCGCCACCCTGCGTCCGGACAGCGCGGAAATGCGCCGCATTCGCGGCGGGCGGATTTCGATCATATTCCAGGAACCCATGACCTCGCTCTCGCCGGTCCACACGGTCGGAAATCAAATCGTCGAGGCCTTGCATCTGCATCGCAGGACGAGCCGCACCGAGGGCGAGGAAATCTGCATCGAAATGTTGCGCCTGGTTGGCTTTCCCAATCCCGCAAAGGCCCTGCGCACGTATCCATTCGAGCTATCGGGGGGATTGCGTCAAAGGGCCATGATCGCCATGGCTCTGGTCTGCCGCCCGGCCTTGTTGGTCGCCGACGAGCCGACCACGGCGCTCGACGTGACGATCCAAGCCCAGATCCTCAAACTGCTCGCCGATCTGCAACAAGAGCTCGGCATGGCGGTGCTGATGATAACCCACGACCTGGGCGTGGTGGCCAATGTCGCCGAAGAGGTGGTGGTCATGTACCAGGGGGAGGTCATGGAGTCCGGCACGCTCGACGATATCTTTCGGCGCGCCGAGCATCCCTACCTCAAGGCACTGCTCCACGCCGTGCCGCGTTTCAACATGGCCCGCGACGAACGCCTCCGCCCGATCCGCGAGATCAAGCACGACGGCGGCTCGCCCCTGTTGAGAGCCAAGGACCCCTGGCCGAGCGACGGCGATCAAAAGGGCCCTATGCTCGCGGTCGAGCACGTCACCAAACACTTCACCAACCGCAAGGCCGGATTGCTCGGCAGCCACCAGTCGCGGACCCTGGCGGTCGACGACGTCAGCTTCACGATCAAGCGCGGCGAGTGTCTTGGCCTGGTCGGCGAAAGCGGCTGCGGCAAGACGACCTTGTCGAAGATCATCATGCGCGCGCTCACGCCCGACAGCGGCCGGGTCTCGTTCAACGACCGCGGCACAATCGTCGATGTCCTGGCTCTGGAGGGCGAGGACCTCGCGGTCTTCCGCCAGCGCATTCAGTTCGTTTTTCAAGATCCCTTCAGCTCGCTCAATCCGCGCATGACGGTGTTCGACATCATCAGCGAGCCGCTGGTGATTCATGGCATCGGCGATTCCCAATCGCGCGGCGAGATGGTCAAGGACCTGTTGCGCGTGGTCGGCCTCGACGTGCGGCATCTCAAGCGCTATCCCCATTCGTTCTCGGGCGGCCAGCGTCAGCGCATCGGCATCGCCCGGGCGCTCGCGCTCAAACCCGACCTGCTGATCTGCGATGAACCGGTGTCGGCCTTGGACGTCTCGATTCAGGCTCAGATCCTCAATCTGCTGAAGGACCTCAAGACCGAGCTTGGCCTCACTTACCTGTTCGTCAGCCATAACCTTGCGGTGGTCGATTACATTGCCGACCGGATCGCCGTGATGTGCCGCGGGCGCTTGGTCGAGCTGGCGCCGCGCGAGCTGTTGTTCCAGCAACCGGTGCATCCTTATACCAAGGCCCTGGTATCCGCCGTGCCGGAGCCCAATCCGGACCGCCGCCTGAACCTCAGCGCTCTCATGGAGGGGCGCGCCTCCGACCCGGCGGCCTGGCCGTCGCCGTTCACCGTGAACGGGACGGCGCACCTCGACTTCGTCGAACTGGGTGGCGGGCATTTCGTGCGGGCCGATCCGTCGCTGGGCGGGCTGGAGGCAGCGCAATGAGACCCCTGCTGCGCGCTCCAGGCCTCTTGCTGATGGTCTTGATGACAACCATGGCGGCGGCAGGCCTAGCCGCAAGTTCGACCGCGCAGGCCGGTTACTCGGAGGCGCCAGAGCTAGCGGCCCAAGTCCAGGCAGGCAGCCTGCCGCCGCTGACCGAACGGCTTCCTGAGTCGCCCTTCGTCGACTCTCTGGATCAGCCCTGGCAGTCGGTCGGCCGATACGGCGACCTCCGTGGCGGTCCTCTGGTAGGCTTCTATATCGAAGGAAGCCAACCCTATATCTTTGAAACTAAGAGTTTAGAAAAATCTTCCCTATTATATTGGAGAAGTATTTTTTCGATTCATTGGGTAATCGATCGGAATGTGTAATACTATATCGGATTTGAAACAATCTGCTCCTCAGAGTGTTGCAACTGACACATCCAATCTTAGCATTTCAAATTATCAGACTTTGTTACGTATAGCATGCACCATGTGTGATTTTAGGGAGTTATGCTTCTAACCGTCTGTAATCATGACTTTTGGGTACCCTCAAAAAC
>CALJXB010000236.1 GCA_937974415.1 uncultured Kiloniellales bacterium | reverse complement strand
CGGCACAGCTCTCCCCTCTGGCGACCTACGAGGGACGGATCGTCGGTCGAAACATCGTCCACGGCCCGACGGTGAAACCGGACTACACGGTAGTTCCAAGCTGCGTCTATACGGTGCCCGCGCTCAGCACCGTCGGCCTGACGGAGGGCGAAGCCAGGGAACAGGGCCTGGACGTCAAGGTCTCCGTCAATGACATGACGGGCTGGTTTTCGGGCAAGAGCTACGCCGAATCCGTCGCCTGGGCCAAGGTTTTGGTGGATGAGGGGGCGGATCGAATCGTTGGCGCGCATATGGTCGGCCATCAGAGCGAGGACGTGATCCATCTCTTCGCGCTGGCCATGCGCCACGGCATCGCGGCCAGTAGCCTGAAGGATGACCTCTTCGCTTTTCCGACCTTTTCCTCGGACGTGAAGAATCTGTTCTACGGCTCGTGCCGTGCTGGCGGGTGCGACGGCCGGGCCGGCGCGCCAAGATGGCCCGTAATCCGACCGAAACCGCCGGTTTGATCGGAAAAGGCCGCCCTCTTCTCGGTTTCACAATCCTGTGACCTTAAGGCTAGATCGTTCGCATCGGAGCCGCTACAATCCCGCCGCCTCACAAGGTCAAGAACCAAAGAACAACCGCTCAATATGTAGGGGTAATGGCCGGATGATCGCAGCAATATTAGTGCTCTTGGTCGTGGTGGGCACCGTGGTGTTTCACTTTTGGAGCCCCTGGTGGTGGACCGAGATCGCCTCGAATTGGGGCTACGTGGACGACACCATCATCGTCACCTTCTGGATCACCGGGGTCGTCTTCATCGCGGTTCTCCTGTTCGTGGTCTACTGCATGGTCCGCTACCGGCACCGGGAAGGACAGAAGGCGGAGTACGAACCCGAGAACGCCAAGCTTGAGTGGTGGCTGACCGGGCTGACGACGCTCGGTGTGGCGGGCATGCTGACCCCGGGCCTCTTCGTTTGGGGCCAGTTCGTCACGGTCCCGGACGACGCGGTGGAGGTCGAGGTCCTGGCCCAGCAGTGGACCTGGGCCTATCGCTTGCCGGGCGAGGATGGGATTCTGGGCACCTCGGACACCAAGATCATCACCTTCGAAAACCCCTTCGGCGTGAATCCGGACGACCCCCACGGCCAAGACGACGTGCTGGTCGAAAGCGACGAGCTCCACCTCGAGCTCGATCAGCCGGTCAAGGTGCTGCTGCGCTCCATCGACGTGCTGCACAACTTCTATGTGCCCCAGTTCCGGGCCAAGATGGACATGGTCCCGGGCGCCATCACCTATTACTGGCTGACGCCGACGAGAACCGGCACCTTCGACATTCTCTGCTTCGAGCTTTGCGGGGTGGGCCACCATGCCATGCGCGGCCTGGTCGTCGTGGACGAGACGGGCGCCTACGAATCCTGGGTGGACGAGCATCCGACCTTCGCGGAAGCGATGGAAGAAGCGAGAAACGAGATGAGTACCGAGCCGAAGCTGGTTCTCAAGCAAGACGACGCGGCGACCGGCGCGCGCGCCGTGACGCAATAATTGGGCTCCAGCCGAGCGAGCCGCAGGAACAAGCAAAAAAGGGTAACGTGATGGCCTATTTCATTCCCACCGCAGCCGAGGACGTCGCGCCAGCTGAAGTGGCGGAAGTGGATCTCTACCATCCGCACAGCTTCGTCACGAAGTATGTCTTCAGCCAGGACGCCAAGGTCATCGCCATCCAGTATTCCTTCACGGCGATCGCGATCGGGCTGGTGGCGCTTGTCCTGTCGTGGCTGATGCGCCTCCAGCTCGGCTTCCCGGACACCTTCGCCTTCATTTCCGCCGAGGCCTACTACCAGTTCATCACCATGCACGGCATGATCATGGTGATCTATCTGCTGACCGCGCTGTTCCTCGGGGGATTCGGCAACTATCTCATTCCGCTCATGGTCGGCGCCCGCGACATGGTTTTCCCCTACGTGAACATGTTGAGCTACTGGATCTACCTGCTCGCCGTCTTGGTGCTGTTGGCGAGCATGTTCGTACCGGGCGGGCCGACGGGCGCGGGCTGGACCCTTTACCCGCCGCAAGCCATCCTGTCGGGCACGCCGGGCTCGGGAGCGGGCATTATCCTGATGCTGGTCTCCCTGGCACTCTTCATCGTCGGCTTCACCATGGGCGGGCTGAACTACGTGGTGACGGTCCTGCAGGCGCGTACGCGGGGCATGAGCCTCATGCGCATGCCGTTGACGGTGTGGGGCATTTTCGTCGCTACCATTCTGGCTCTGTTGGCTTTTCCCGCGCTCTTTGTCGGCGCCGTAATGATGTCCTTGGACAAGATCCTGGGAACCAGCTTCTTCATGCCCGCTATCGTCGAGTTCGGCGAACTGAGCGACTACGACGGCGGCAGCCCGCTGCTATTCCAGCATCTCTTCTGGTTCTTCGGCCATCCCGAGGTCTACATCGTCGCCCTGCCGGGTTTCGGTATCGTGTCCGACCTGCTGGCCACCCACGCGAGGCGGAACATCTTCGGCTATCGCATGATGGTCTGGGCCATCGTCATCATCGGAGGCCTCAGCTTCATCGTCTGGGCGCACCACATGTACGTCAGCGGCATGAACCCCTACTTCGGGTTCTTCTTCGCCACGACCACGCTGATCATCGCGGTGCCGACGGCTCTCAAGGTCTACAACTGGATCCTGACCCTGTGGAAGGGCAACATCCATTTGACGATTCCCATGCTGTTCGCCATCGGCTTCATCGTCACCTTCGTGAACGGGGGCATTACCGGCCTGTTCCTCGGCAACGCGGTGGTGGACGTGCCGCTCTCGGATACCATGTTCGTGGTCGCCCATTTCCACATGGTCATGGGGGTGGCGCCGATCCTGGTGATCTTCGGGGCGATCTATCACTGGTTCCCGAAGATAACCGGGCGCATGTTCAACCAGACCCTGGGCCAGATCCACTTTTGGGTCACCTTCCTGGGAGCCTATGCGATCTTCCTGCCGCTCCACTACCTCGGCCTGCTCGGCGTGCCGCGGCGCTACTACGAGATGAGCGACACCCTCTTCATCCCGGAATCGGCGGTCACCCTGAACGCCTTCGTCAGTGTGGTGGCTTTGACCGTCGGCGTGGCACAGGTGATCTTCCTGTTCAACATGATCTGGAGTGCCTACAAGGGCAAAAAGGCAGATCCGAATCCCTGGCGGGCCACCACTTTGGAATGGCAGACGCCGGAAAATCCGCCGGCCCATGGCAACTTCGGTCCGGAGCTGCCGGTGGTCTATCGCTGGGCCTACGACTACAGCGTGCCGGGCGCCAAAGAGGATTTCATCCCGCAGAACGTTCCGCAGGAGGAGGTGCCCAACACGGAAGGCGGGCTGGGCTTGCCAATGCCGGCCGCCCACCAGCCGGCCGAGTAGGGCCGCGCGGGCGATGGCGCGAAGTGGCTCTCACCTGGCCGTGCGGGGCAATGGGATAACGGGACTGCAGGACGTGCTGCCGTGAGCTTCTTCCGCCAGCTGACAGAAAAGTCCTGGCTGCCGGGACGGTCCAAGGGAGAGCTGCCCGAGGGCAGCGTCTACTACCTGCCCGCGCAGACGATTGCCGTCAGGCTGATCATGATGGTCGCCACGGTGGTGTTCTCCCTCTTCGTGGTGGCCTACGGCGATCGCATGGCGCTCAGCGACTGGCACCGTTTTTCCGAGCCGTCGATTCTCTGGGCCAATACGGTCGTCCTGATTCTGAGCAGCGTGGCCTGGCATTGGGCGACCATCAACGCGCGCCAGGGACGCCTCGACGGCGTGAAGACAGGGCTGCTGGCGGGCGGCGGTTTGGCGCTGGTCTTTCTGATCGGGCAATTCATGGCGTGGCGGCAACTTGCCGACGCGGGTTTCTATGCCGACACGAACCCGGCCTACGCCTTCTTCTATCTGCTGACCGCGGTGCATGCCTTGCACCTTCTGGGCGGACTGGTGGCCTGGGGCCGGACCGTCTTGAGGGTCTGGCGCGGCGTCGCAGTGGCCAAGGTTCGTTTGACCGTCGAGCTCTGCGCCGTCTATTGGCACTTCCTTTTGGTGGTTTGGTTGGTCTTGTTCGCGCTCTTGTGGTTCACGTGAGAGGGGATTAGTCGCTCATGGCAACAGATTCTGGTGGATCCGTAGCTCAGCCCGACGGCGTGTCGGGCTTCGTCTCAGATTGGGCCTCCGACCAGCGGGCATTCAAGAATGTCCCCTGGGGCAAGGCCATGATGTGGATCTTCCTGCTCAGCGACACCTTCATCTTCGGCTGCTTCCTGCTGTCCTATATGACGGTGCGCATGTCCACCACGGAGACCTGGCCGAACGCCAGCGAGGTCTTCGCCCTGTCGTTCGGGGGCGAGCCGATTCCGCTCATCCTGATCGCCATCATGACCTTCATCCTGATCACCTCGAGCGGGACCATGGTCATGGCCGTCAACTACGGCTACCGCAAGGCCCGCGCCAAGACCGTCATGTGGCTGCTACTCACGGCGCTTTTCGGCGCCACCTTCGTCGGCATGCAGGCGGTTGAGTGGACCAAGCTCATTGAAGATGGCGTGCGGCCCTGGGGCAACCCCTGGGGCGCCCCCCAGTTCGGCTCGACCTTCTTCATGATCACCGGCTTCCACGGCTTCCACGTATCGGTCGGCGTGCTGTTCCTGCTGATCGTTGCCCGCAAGGTGTGGCGGGGCGACTTCGACACCGAGAAGCGCGGCTTCTTCACCAGCCGCAAGGGCCGCTACGAAATTGTCGAGACCATGGGCCTCTATTGGCACTTCGTCGACCTGGTGTGGGTCTTCATCTTTGCATTCTTCTATCTTTGGTAGGGCGAGCACATGGCACACGCAGAAGCACAAGCAGGCTCACACGACATAGGCCAGCAACATCCGCTCGGCATCTACTTCAAGATCTGGGCCTGGCTCTTCGTCCTCAGCGCCGCCTCCTACGCGGTCGACTACTTCCAGCTCGAGGGCGCCCTCAGGTGGTCGCTGATCCTGATTTTCATGATGCTGAAGGCCGGGCTCATCGTGGCCGTCTTCATGCACATGATGTGGGAGCGCCTCGCCCTGCTCTATGCCATTGTCGTCCCGCCCCTTCTGGTGCTGGTGTTCGTCGTCATCATGGCGCTAGAATCGGACTACACTTTCGAGACCCGCGAGATCTTTTTCGCGATCGGGCCCTAGGCCGGTCTAGTCGCCGGGTGAAGCTCACCGGACCCATCGTCTAGGCAAGTCACGGGCTTGAGTCCGCACTGACTCGCCTCGTAGGTAGACGCGCGGCAGGAGGATCGT
Organism: uncultured Kiloniellales bacterium; assembly: GCA_937974415.1. Lineage (GTDB taxonomy): Bacteria > Pseudomonadota > Alphaproteobacteria > Kiloniellales > JAKSDN01 > CALJXB01. Next base: position 3,341 of record CALJXB010000236.1, on the reverse strand, counting down.
CGTTGAATCGACCGATGGCCGAGGCCGGTTTGGGCTAAGCCTCCACCGTCTTACGGTAGAGATGCCAGGTCGCGTGCCCCAGCACCGGCATAACGATGGCGATGCCGACGAAGAAGGGTATGGAGGCGATGCCCAAAGTGACCGCGATGATGAGGCCCCAGATGAACATGGTGACGGGGTTCTTGATCACCGCGCGGATCGACGTTCCCACCGCCGTCATCAGGCCGACATCCCGGTCCAGCAGCAGCGGAAACGACATCACGCTCATGGTGAACACCACAGCGGCGAAGATGAAGCCGACGGTGCAGCCCACGATGATGAGTCCCCAGCCCGCCGAGGTGGTGAAGATCTCGCTGACGAAGCCGGCGATGGATTCCGGCTCCTCACCGCCGAAATAGAGGTCATAAAGGCCCGCGGCTACGATAAGCCAAAGGAAATAGATCACCATCAGCAGGATGCTGAGAATTGCGATCGAGCGGATCGAAGGCGAGCGCACGACCTCGAAGGCATGCCAGCGCGAGATGTCGAGACCCATCTCCCGGCGGCGGCTCAGCTCGTACATGCCGGTGGCCACGATCGGGCCGATCAGGGTGTATCCGGCCAGCAGCGGAAAGGCCAGGTGCAGCACGTCGTCCCCCGCGTAGGTTCGGGCGCCGACGAGGACGACCAAGGGATAGATCCAGCAGAAGTGGACCAGGTGGGTCGGCATGGCCTTGAAGTCGGCGATACCCTTGGTCAGGGCGTCGGTCAGATCTCCCACGCCGATCGCGTGGACGGTCGGAATCGTGGACCGATAGACATCCGCGCCGGACATCGGCTCTTCATTCGCCATGGTCATGCCTCCTGATCCGCTGCTGTCATGGAGCCTCAACCCAAAGGTGGCACAGAACACCCGATCAGGCCACCGGCGACCTCGATCCGCGACCCCAATGCGAGACAAGTATAGGCCGCCCGTCTGCCAATGTCGCCTCAACAGGGTACAGATTTCAAGCCCCATGGCCAAATCGCCGGGGCGGCCGCCACACGTTACGTCTTGAGGCGCTCGACCAAGGCCCGCAGAAGGCGGAAGGCGAGCAGGAGCGCGAGGCCGCCCAAGGCGCCGGTGACAGCCATGAGCAGGCCTTCGATGAGACTGCCGCGCGGAAACCCGAAGCCGAGATCCACGGTGCCTTGGCTGTGAAGGTAGGCGGCGGCCATCATGCCGCCGAGGGCAGCCACCACGGCCGATCGCCAGGACGGGCTCATATCGAGAACTCTCAGACTTGTTGCACGCGGAAGCGTCTGGCCGCCGATATTCTTAGCGAGCCCCCAAGGCGTTGAAAACCCATTCGCATAGGAGAATTCCGGCTTTCGGCAAGCAGCCGCTGTGGTCGAGGCGGGGGTGGGGATATTGCCGGCCACCGGGCGCGCTAATCTGGTGTAGAGTGTTCGCTGGCACCGCTGGAGGGAGGCATGACCGAAGAGATCCACGAGGCGCATCCGCTGCTTGGCTTCAAGATTGACCACAGGCCCGACGCCCCGAGCGTGGCCGTGATCGAATTCGAGACCTCGAAGGGCAAGTTCCATTTCGCGGTGACGAAGGAGATCCTGGAGCAGCGGTCCGAGGAGTTCGGGGACAGCGCGTCCGTCACCCCGACGATCGGCGAGTTTCACTGAAGGGTCGGCGCCCGCGACCGTCGGCGCGAGGGCCGGCTCCGCGGCAGCGCCGCGACTCTTGCCCCGAAATCGCATTCGGCCGGGCACTTGAGGCTGTTCAGAGGGGCGATTGTTCGACTATGCTGTGCGCCGATTCCAACAGGAACGGGCTCGGGGTGCCATGTCAGAGGATTTTGAGAACAAGAATGTCGGACTGGTCGCTGGGATCATCGGCGGCGGCGTCCTACTCCTGGGGCTGATCGGCCTGCTTCTGGGCCTTTCCTGAACGCTTTGCCGCCGCCGGGGACGGGCGACGGCGTTTCCCTCACATAGCTGAGCCGGGTGCCGAGGTGCGCCGGTGCGGATGTCACGGGCCGCTAACCCGGTAGGTCAAGGATACGGTCTCGAGGCTGCGGTTCAGCCATAGGAGACAGTAGAACTGCTCCCGTTCCGGGACGAATTTCCCGGCTCGAGCCGAGGTTCCCGGGTGGCTGACCGGGACATGGATGGTCAGGCCGTCGTGGTAGTGGATGTCGAAATCGATCGGCCGGTCGGCTTCAAAGCCGTAGCCGATCTCGTCCTGGGGCGACAGCTTGTAGCAGATTTCCCGAAACTCGAAGGGCGCCAGGGGGAGCGTGGCCGACGGGGCGCGCAGCGTGCTGAGGCTGGGCCCCCCGACGATCGGCTGGGAGAGAATCCACAGGCTCGCCATGGTGTAGGCGACCATGAGGGCCAGGAAGGGGACCTGGCTCCTCAGGGCCGCGCGCGCGGTGTCGAAAACTCCGAGCGCGACCAAATGCGCCACGCCGACGGCAAAGACATGGCCGACGACGATCGCGATCACCGCCGTGTACCAGACGAACTTCGGGCCGATGACGGTGATGTCCACGGCATAGTCCGCCGTGCCGAAGAGGTTCCAGCCGAAGCCGAACGGATCGGAGATCAGCGGGATAATGAACTGCCCGGCGATCAGCAGATAGGAGAGATAGTGGGCCAGGTGGTAGGCGATAGCGATTGGGACCAGCGACAAGACGAAGAGCCCGGCGACCTCGGCGACCGGCCTGCGGCTTCCCGCCGCCTGCCTGGTCAGCCAGGAAAAGCCCAGGTAGACCAGCAGGAAGGCGAGCGGAAAGAGCGCGAGCATGACGGTCTCGAGCGCCGCTTGAAAATCGAAGCCCAAGTCGTGCAGCTGGCGGATTGCCGGATGTAGCCAGGGCTCGAAAGCGATGCCTTGCAGGAGTCGGCCCCACAGCGGGGTTTCCTTGAAGCCGTCGAAGGTCACCGTCGACAGCATCAAGATCACGAAGACCGTCATGGAGAGACTGCAGGGCCGGTCCACGACCAAGTCGCCGGCGTAGGGCCGGAGCGGCCAGGGACCGGGGCTGCCGTCGGGACCGCGTTCCGGCTGGCCGATCGGGGCGAAGCGCCCGAACACGGCGAACGCCAGCGAGAAGGCCTCGCCGCGCTCGAGCCAGACCTCGCGGCCGAAAGCCGCCATGGCGGCCCAGGTCAGGGCAGAATAGATCAGAATCGCCGTTGCCAGGGTGCGCGGCGCCGTTCCGCTCTCGGCGATCAGCTCGAGCCAGGCGAACAGCCCGAACAGCAGGACCGCGGGCCAGACGCCGAGCCAGGCCGGGTAATTGAGGCCGAAGGTCCTTCGGGGCCGCGCGCCGCACAGGCGGGCCAAGCCCTCGAGTCCGGCATAG
>CALJXB010000235.1 GCA_937974415.1 uncultured Kiloniellales bacterium | reverse complement strand
GTCATGATGAGGATGACGTTGCGGAAGTCGACGGTCTTGCCATTGTGGTCGGTCAGCTTCCCGTGGTCCATCACCTGCAAGAGGATGTTGAAGACGTCCGGGTGCGCCTTCTCGATCTCGTCGAGCAGCAGGACGCAGTGGGGATGCTGATCGACCGCGTCGGTCAGCAGGCCACCCTGGTCGAAGCCTACGTAGCCCGGCGGCGCGCCGATCAGGCGGCTCACCGAATGGCGCTCCATATACTCCGACAGGTCGAAGCGGTGCAGTTCGATGCCCATGGAGTGGGCGAGCTGGCGCGCCACCTCGGTCTTGCCGACGCCGGTCGGCCCCGAGAAGAGGTAGCAGCCGATCGGTTTTTCCGGCTCGCGCAGGCCCGCACGGGACAGTTTGATGGCGGCCGAGAGGGCGTCGATCGCCGGGTCCTGGCCGAACACCATGGTCTTGAGGTCGCGGTGGAGGTTCTGAAGCACCGTGCGGTCGTCCTTGGAGACGCTCTTCGGCGGAATGCGGGCGATCTTGGCGATCACCGCCTCGATCTCCTTCACGCCGATGGTCTTGCGCCGCTTCGATTCGGGCACCAGCATCTGGGAGGCGCCGACCTCGTCGATCACGTCGATCGCCTTGTCCGGCAGGCGGCGGTCGTTGATGTAGCGGGCCGCCAGCTCCACCGCGGTGCGCAGCGCCTCGGCCGTGTAGCGCACCCTGTGGTGCTCTTCGTAGTAAGGCTTGAGGCCGCGCAGGATCTTGACCGCGTCCTCGATGGAGGGCTCGATCACGTCGATTTTCTGGAACCGGCGGACCAGCGCCCGGTCCTTTTCGAAGTAGTTGCGGTACTCCTTGTAGGTGGTCGAGCCGATGCAGCGCAGGGTACCGCTTTGCAGCGCCGGCTTCAGCAGGTTGGAGGCGTCCATCGCGCCGCCAGAGGTGGCACCGGCGCCGATCACCGTATGGATCTCGTCGATGAAGAGGATGCCGCCGGGGTGCGCTTCCAATTCGTTGATCACCGCCTTGAGGCGCTCTTCGAAATCGCCGCGGTAGCGCGTGCCGGCCAGGAGCGCGCCCATGTCGAGGGCGAAGATGGTCGAGTCCCGGAGCACCTCGGGCACGTCGCCCTGGACGATGCGCCGCGCCAGGCCCTCGGCCAGCGCCGTCTTACCGACGCCGGAATCGCCGACGTAGAGGGGATTGTTCTTGGTGCGCCGGCACAGCACCTGAATGGTGCGCTCGACCTCGGGCTCGCGGCCGATCAGCGGGTCGATGCGGCCCTCCTCGGCCTTGCGGTTGAGGTCGACGCAATAGGCGTCGAGCGCCTCGTTGCCCTTGCGCACGACCTTCTCGGCCGCCACGTCGTCGTCGGTGCCGTGCACCGGCCGGGCCTCGTCGTGGCCCGCCACCTTGGCGATACCGTGGCTGATGTAATTCATGGCATCCAGGCGGCTCATCTCCTGCTCCTGCAGGAAATAGACCGCGTGGCTCTCGCGCTCCGAGAACATGGCGACCAGGACATTGGCGCCGGTCACCTCCTCGCGGCCCGAGGACTGCACGTGGATCGCCGCGCGCTGCAGCACGCGCTGGAAACCGGCCGTCGGCTTGGCATCGCCGCCGTGGGCGGTGATCAGGTTGGACAGATCGTTGTCGACATAATCGGCCAGCTCCGCGGTGAGCCGGTCCATCTCCACGCCGCAGGCCTGCAGCACAGCCACCGCGTCGGGATCGTCGGTCAACGACAGCAGCAGATGCTCGAGGGTCGCATACTCGTGGCGCCGCTCATTGGCGAAGGCGAGCGCGCGATGAAGAGTTTTCTCTAGATTGGCCGACAACATACCGCCTGAAATCCCCTATTCCCTCTCCAAGGTACACTGTAGAGGATGCTGATGTTTTCTCGCATAGTCCACTACTTGCGTCACTTTTGTTTCCGCGACCTCGTAGGTGAAGACGCCGCACAGGCCCACGCCGCGGCGGTGAACGTGCAGCATGATGCGCGTCGCCTCCTCGCGCGGCATCCCGAAGAAGCGCTCCAGCACGTGCACCACGAACTCCATCGGCGTGTAGTCGTCGTTGAGCATCAAGACTTTGTACAAGGACGGCTTTTTCGTCCGCGGCTTGGTATCGATGACGACGCCCGTCAGGCCGTCGTCGCCGTCGTTCTGTTTGCGATCGTCGCCCATCGCTTCGTGTTTCGAGTCCTAGAATGGGGCCTGCGGCCAGCCTCGCGGCCAACGGCTAGCTTATCACACATCATCATATTGGGGTTGAGCCTCCGCGGAAAAGACCCGAAAGGAGTCAAAATCCCACGGCCGACCCGATCGCCCCCGCGCGCCGGGGCCGGATACGCTCGAATCCCACCGATGGCAGACGAGCGCCCCCGATAAGACAACAAAAAAAGGAGCCCGGCGGTTCCCGCCGGGCTCCTCGTCCAAAGCCGGATTGTGCGTCGTCAGCGCGACTTCGATCCTGAGCCCTCCACGCGAATCCCGGGGTTCCCGGGGCTCCCGAGACTCAAGCGGCTTTGGCCTTCAGAACGGTCTCGACCGTCGCATCGACCCGCTTCTTCAAAGGCTCGATTGCCTCGCTGGCAACCTGGGTCGAAAGCTCGGTGAGTTTCGCCGTCTCAGCGATGGTGTCTTCCAGGCGCCGCTTCGCGTAGTCGTTCTGCAGCTCCACGAACTCCTGCACGTCCTTCGCGCCGATCAGCGCCCGGGCCTGGGCCATGTGGCCTTCGACGGAGCGCTGGGCGAACGCCAGGAATTCCTTGCCGATGGCCTCGAAACCCTTGGCAACAGCGCTGTTCGACGCAACGAAAGCTTCGAAGTTGCCCTGGCCCAGAACGGCCAGATCGTCGTAGCCCTTGATCGCCGCCTCGGAGGTTTTCTCGGCGTTCTGCTTGGCCGCGGTGACAGTCTGGGCGACATGGGCCTGGGTTGGATGGGTCTGGGTTGGATTGACCGTCTGCCCGGTGCCCTTGCCGGCACCCGCTGCGCTTACCTTGGCGCGCGCCGGGGAAGTCCTTTTGGTGGCCCCGGTGCCGGTCTTTGCCGCAGTCCGGGCCGCGGTCTTGGGCGTCTTCTTCACAGCCATTTGTCGTCTAGTCCTCCGTTGCCGACGCCGGTCTGGCGTCATCTCTGCCGATAGTTTGCAGCCCCGCGTACCCCTGCCGAAACGGCGGCCTAAGGGGCTTATCGCGATTGTGCACTGCAACATCTCGCATATAGCTCGCATATAGGCGGCCCCCCTCCGCCCTGTCAATGATCTTTTTTGTGCGATGCAGCAAAAACAGCGGCGACGGTCCGCCGAGCAGGTTTGGCCAGCTGGCCACGGGGCCTCGAACCCTTCCGCCCGGCGTGCCCCCAGCGAAGGATCGAGCGGCGAATCGGGCGGCGAATCGAGCGGCGAATCGGGCGAAGGATCGGGCGGCAGATCAGGCGGCGGCGCGGTGTGAACCAGGCCGACAACCCTTCCTCAAGCCGCTTGCGGTGCCGTCGAAGCGGGGCTTTTTAACCAAATTTAAAACAGCCGGCCGTTAGCCTGGACAGTCGCGAATCGGTCCCGTAAAATGTTAGTTGAATCATAGGGCTAGGGGCCGATCTTTTGGGTGTGCTGGTGCGTTCAAGGTTAACGGGCTTGTCTTCAACGATGAATTGTACTTTTCGGTTCCTGAAAATCACCCTGTTTCCAGTCGTTTCGCTGATCTTGCTGCTGTTTAGCGGCAGTGCCGAGGCGCGCTACGCGGCCATCGTGATCGACGTCGGATCGGGCCAGGTGCTGCACGAAACCAACGCCGACACCCGCAATCATCCGGCCTCGCTCACCAAGATGATGACCCTCTACATGCTGTTCGAGGCCTTGCAAGACGGCCGGGTCAAGGCGGATCAGCAACTCGAGGTTTCGCGCCGCGCCGCCGGCATGCCGAATTCCAAACTAGGCCTCAAACGGGGCGAGACCATCAGCGTCGACGATGCCGTCATGGCCCTCGTCACCAAATCCGCCAACGACGTGGCCGTCGTGATCGCCGAAACGCTGGCTCCGAGCGAATCGGAGTTCGCGCAACTGATGACCAAAAAGGCCGCGGCCTTGGGCATGAACCGGACCTCGTTCCGCAACGCCTCGGGCCTTTACAATCGGCGGCAGCTCAGCACGGCGCGGGACATGGCAATCCTGGCCCATGCCCTGATTCGCGACTTTCCGAAGCGCTACAAGAGCTTTTCGGCGCGCAGCTTCAGCCATAACGGCCGAAATTACCGCAATCACAACAGGCTGCTGAAGACCTATCAGGGCGCCGACGGCCTGAAGACCGGCTATATCCGGGCGGCCGGCTACAACCTCGCCGCCTCGGCTCAGCGCGACGGGCGGCGGATCGTCGCCGTGTTGTTCGGCGGCCGCTCGGCCAAGAAGCGGGACCGTCAGGTTGCCAGGTTGCTCGACCGGGGCTTCCGCAAGCTGACCGACCCCATCTATCTGCCGACCGGCGGCATGGTCAAACAGGACATCCGTCCACCGGCGGCAAAGCCCCTGCAGTTGGCTTCGGCCGCGGCTCAAGAACGCAACCAGGTGGCCGCCGAGGTGCGAAAAGTCGATAGCCAGCGGATCTGGGGCGTTCAGGTCGGCGCCTATTATTCCTACGCGCCGGCCAAGAAGGCCGCCGAGGCGGCGGCGGGTCGCCTCCCCAAACTGCTGGCCGACGCCAGCGTCGCGATCACCAACGTCAAGGGCCAGAACGGCAAGATTTACCGGGCGCGCCTGCTCGGGATGAGCGAGGGCCGGGCGCGCACCGCCTGCCAGCAATTGAAGGAACTGTCCACCGACTGTCTGGTGGTCAAGGACCGCACCGGCCTCAAGCTGGCCCAGAACGTCGGCAGCTAAGACCTCTCCTCCTATTCGGCAAGCTCGCCCGACTCTCGCCACACCTTGAGCTGGCGCCGGGCGGGCCAGGTAATCTCCACCGAATGGTCTTGGAAGCGCTCGTACTCCCGCATCCAGACCTGTAGCCGCGGCATCACCCGCGGCTTGCGATAAAGCTGCCACTGGCGCAGGCGCCAGGTCCCGGCGCTTGCCGGCTGGGCGCCCTCGGGAAGCAGCACCCAAGCGCTGAGGCGGCGCCTCTGGTCGTCGATCGCCAGGTGGTTCGACGGCAGGTAATCGGGCCCCTCGAAATGGAACAGGCGCAGCAGATCGCCATAGCCGAGCCCCTCGACCAGCTCTCCTCGAGCGCGCGCGCCCGTGCGCCGCATCAAGACCGGAAACTGTCCGAACGGCGCGCTGCACGTGCGGAAGCCAAGCAGCAGAGCCGGCCGGGCGATCAGGCCATCGGCCCGTCCGCCGAACACCAGGCGGCGCACGTCGGGGTCCCTCAGGGTGCCATAGAAGAAGAGTCGCATGTCTCACCGGGCCTGCCCGCTCAGGGCCCGTCCCCCTCGGTCTCGATGGCCGCGCGCCTCAGAAGTCGGGAAGATCGAGGCTGCTGGCCTCCAATTGCTCGCGCAAGGCCTGCTTCTGCCGGGCGAGTCCTGGCTCGTCGCGTGCCTCGCAGCGCGCGACCAGCACGTCTTGGGTGTTCGATGCCCGGAGCAGCCACCAGCCATCCTCGCACCGCACCCGCACTCCGTCGAGGGTCACCAGATCGGCACCGTTGGCCTGGAGGCGTGCGCGCACCTCGTCGATGACCGCCCATTTGCGGTCTTCCGAGCAGGGAAAGCGGATTTCCGGCGTGTTCACGACGGGCGGCAGGCTGTCGCGAAACTGCGCCAGGCTTTCGCCGCTGCTGGCCACGTCGGCAAGCAGTCGCACCGCCGCGTAAAGCGCATCGTCATAGCCGTAATAGCGGTCGGCGAAGAACAGATGGGCGCTCATCTCCCCGGCGAAGGCCGCCTGTTCTTCCTTCATCTTGGTCTTGATGAGGGAGTGCCCGCTCTTCCACATGATGGCCCGGCCGCCGAGGCGGGTGATTTCGTCGAACAGGACCTGGCTGGCCTTGACGTCGGCGATGAAGGTGGCGCCCGGCCGGGTCTCGAGGATACCACGCGCCAGGCGCAGCATGATCTGATCGCCCCAGAGGACGCGGCCCTTTTCGTCGACCACGCCGATGCGGTCCCCGTCGCCATCGAAGGCGATACCGAGATCGCAGCCCTCGGCCGTGACCAGCTCGATCAGTTGCGCCAAGTTCTCGGGCACCGTCGGGTCCGGGTGATGGGCCGGAAATGTCCCGTCGATGCGCTCGTTGAGCAGCAGGTGCCGGCCGGGCAAGCGCCGGGTGAGCGCAACCATGGCCTCGCCCGCCGCACCGTTGCCGGCGTCCCAGGCGACGCTCAGCCTGCCGATTTCGGGGATCGATTCCTGCATCAAGCGATCGACATAGGCATCGAACACGAGTGCGTCGCGGACCTCTCCCTGGCCCTCGGCCCAGTCCCCGCTCTCGGCAATTCGACTGAGTCCCTGTATAGCCTCGCCATAGACCGAACCCTGACCGAGGGTCATTTTGAAACCGTTGTAGTCCGGCGGATTGTGCGATCCGGTGACCATAATGGCCGCATCGGTCGGCAGGTGATGGCTGGCGAAATAGAGCATCGGGGTCGGCCCGCGGCCGATGCGCACGACATCGACGCCGCTCGTCGCCAGGCCATCGACCAGCGCCGCCGCCAGATCGGGCGACGACAGGCGGCCGTCATAGCCGACCGCCGCCAGACGCGCGCCCGACGCCCGCATCATGCTGCCGAAGACCCGGCCCAATGCCCTGGCATCCTCACTGTCCAAAGTCTCTCCGACGATGCCCCGGATGTCGTACTCCCGCAGGATGGTCGGATTGAAGCGGTGTCCGGCGCTCATGGCTCGCACCGGCTCCCGTCGACGACCCGGCCGACGCAGGAGTAGCGGAACCCGAGATCGCACATCTCCAGGGGGTCGTAAACGTTGCGCAGGTCCACCAGGACCGGAACCTTCAAGGCGTCGCGCACGCGCACCAGATCGAGCGCCCGAAACTCGTTCCACTCCGTCATGAGGACCAGAGCATCGGCACCCTCGGTGGCCGAGTAGGCGTCCTCGCACCAGGTTACGTCGGCCAGCAGCTTGCCGGCTTCCGCCATGCCGGCCGGATCGTAGGCGCGCAGGGAGGCGCCCGCGGCCTGCAGGGCCGGCACGATCACCAGGCTGGGCGCGTCGCGCATGTCGTCGGTGTTGGGCTTGAAGGTGACGCCGAGCACGGCAATGGTCTTGCCGGCAACGGAACCGCCGCAGGCCGCGATCACCCGCTTCGCCATATCCTGCTTGCGCGCATCGTTGACCTTAACGACGGTTTCCACCAGACGCAGAGGGCTACCGGCCTGTTCGCCGGTGCGGGTGAGCGCCAGCGTGTCCTTGGGAAAGCACGACCCGCCATAGCCCGGCCCCGGATGGAGAAACTTGCCGCCGATGCGCCGGTCGAGGCCCATGCCGCGCGCCACGCCATGCACGTCGGCACCGACCTTCTCGCAGAGATCGGCAATCTCATTGATAAAGGTGATTTTTGTCGCCAGAAACGCATTCGCCGCGTACTTGGTGAGCTCGGCGGTCTCCAGATTGGTGAACAGGATCGGCGTCTCGATCAGGAACAGGGGCCGGTAGAGCGTGCGCACGACGTCGCGGGCATGCTCGCTTTCCGCCCCGATGACGATGCGGTTCGGGCGCATAAAGTCCTCGATCGCCGAGCCTTCGCGCAGGAACTCCGGATTGGACACCACGTCGAATTCAACGTCGGACCGGGTCTTCGCGATGATCCGCGCCACCTCGCGCCCGGTGCCGACCGGCACGGTCGACTTGGTCACCACCACCGTCCGGCCGTCCATGGCCTGGGCGATCTCCTGCGCCGCCTCGTAAACGTAGCTCAAATCGGCATGGCCGTCGCCACGCCGGCTAGGCGTCCCGACGGCAATGAAGACCGCGGCGGCACCTTGCAAAGCCGCCGGCAGGTCGGTGCCGAAGGACAGGCGGCCTGCCTCCACATTGTGGGCCACCATGGTCTCAAGGCCAGGCTCGTAGATCGGAATGCGACCCGCCTTCAGGTCGCGGATCTTCGCCTCGTCCTTGTCGACGCAGACCACCTCGGTCCCGAACTCGGAGAAGCAGGCCCCGGACACCAGGCCGACATAGCCGCTTCCCACCATGACAACGCGCATGAAACGCTCTCCCCGCCGCGGTCTCGGGCTCAGTCGGTCCGGCCGCCGTAGCGGCCCAGAATTTCAGCCATGTCTTCGGCGAGATCGTCGCGCGCCAGCGCGAAGGCCACGTTGGCCTCGAGAAAACCCGCCTTGTTGCCGCAGTCGAATCGCCGGCCCTCGAACCGCAGGCCGTGGAACGGCACGCGCCCGATGGTGCGCGCCATGGCATCTGTCAGCTGGATCTCGCCTCCGGCCCCGGCCTCCTGGCGGTCCAACTCGTCGAAGACCTCCGGCTGGAGGATGTAGCGGCCAATGATCGACAGGGTCGAGGGCGCCTCTTCCGGCGCGGGCTTCTCGACCAGGCCCTTGGCGGCGGCGATGCGCCCGTCGTCGTTGCTGACGTCGAGGATGCCGTAACGGTTGGTGTCCTCGCGCGGCACGTCCTCCACTGCCACGAGATTGCCGCCAGTCTCCGCGTAGGCTTCGATCATCTGGGCGAGGCAGGGCCGCTCGGCCAGGATCAGGTCGTCGGCCAGGAGGACGGCAAAGGCCTCGCGGCCGACCAGATGACGCGCGCACCAGACCGCGTGGCCGAGGCCGAGGGGCTCCTGCTGGCGGGTATAGACGATCTCCCCCGGCTTGCGCAGGAGGGACTTGAGGTCCTCCAGCAGTTCGGACTTGCCGCGCGCCACCAGGGTCTCCTGGAGTTCCCATCCATTGTCGAAATGGTCCTCGATGGCGCTCTTGCCCCGGCCGGTCACGAAGATCAGCTCCTCGATGCCGGCCGCCCAGGCCTCTTCGGCCGCATATTGTATGAGCGGCTTGTCGACGACCGGGAGCATTTCCTTGGGCAGAGCCTTGGTGGCCGGCAGAAATCGGGTGCCGAGGCCGCCGACGGGAAAGACCGCTTTGCGTATAGGTGAAGACATGGCGGGACGTGACATAGGAGGATGCTACTGCGAAACCGTTAACGCACGATGGAACGGACCCTTCGGTCCCCGCCGCGGCCTATACCAAAGGCACCGGCCAGGCACAAGCGGCGGTTGGCCGATCAATGGCGACTACTCACCCAGCAGCAGCTCCTTGGCCCGGTTGATCTTGGCGGCCAGGTAGTTGGAGCCGCCGTGATCCGGGTGAACCTTCTGCATCAGGCGCCGATGGGCCTCGCGAATATCGGAATCGCCGGCACCGGGCTCGAGGCCGAGGATCTCGTAAGCGTCCGCCCGGCTCATGGCCCCGGGATCGCCGGCCGGGCCGCCCGCGGCTTCACCGCTGGGGCCCGCGCCCGCGGCCTCGCGCCAGGCCTCGCCCACGGCCCGGTCGAGATAGGCCTCGAGCACCGCCGCCGACTGGCCGTCGGCTGCCCGGCATTCGCGCCACAAGGCGATCAGCTCCGCCTCGTCCAGTTGCGCCAGTTGCCGCCCGGCGAAGGTCCCTTCCAGGATCTCGCCGCTCATTTCGCCGCTGTCGTGATCGAGCACCATGCGGAAGAAGCGGGTCGTGACCTCGGAGGCCTGGCCCGGTGACGGCCCAGTGGCGGCCTTGGCGCGCCGCCAGATGGCGCGCGAGCGCAGGAGAAAGGGGATCAGGGCCGGCAGCAGGAAAAACAGCAGCAGATGGCGGCCGGCGAAGATCAGGAACAGCCCGAAGACCACGACAACCGCGATCACCGCCCAGCGCAAGGCCTTGACCACCTGGGCCGGTTCGGCCTTGACGAACCAGCGGATGGCCAGAAACGCCCCCGCCAGAAGCGCCAAGCCGAGGAGAAAATAGGGAAGCATGCCCGTTCTTATACCAAATCTTGACGATACTGACCCCTAGGGATCGCCCCTGGGTCGCGTCGGGTAGGAAGCAAGCCGCCGGCGATGTGGGGCATCTCCAAGGCTTGCTGACGCCCTCCGACGCGTCCCCCGACAAATCCTGGGCGCGACAGAGCTTGCGTCTTTTCAGAGCTTTCGGACCGCGTCATCCGACCCTTCCCCAATGTCAGAGACCGGGGCCCCGCATCACTGCGGATCGGGCTCCTAGCCGAAAGCTCTGAAAAGACGTACCTATGAGTCAGTATCATCAAGACTTGGTATTACTCCGCCGCCCCCGGCTATTTCACTTGATGAGTGAGGCGCGCCGCCGCGCCGCCGGTGCGGGCCGAGAAATCGGCCAGCGCCTTGCGCCCGCCGGCGGCATAGACGGCCACCGCCGACAAGAGGTCGCGTAGCTGCCGGGGCGAGCCGGCATCGAAGCGGCAGAAGGCGCCGCCGGTGAGGCGCGCGATCTGCTGAAAGGCCCGGGCCGCGATCTCGTCGCGCCCCTCGTGGAACAGGAAGCAGGGCACCCCCAAGAGCCCCAGCTCGCCGGCCAGCTGGCCAAGTTGGTCGATGTCCTCCTCGAGGCAATCGCCGACGAAGACCATGGCATCGACCTTCTTGGCCTTGGTTTCGGCGATGGCATGCTTCAAGACCTTGCCGATCTGGGTATGGCCGGCGAGGCACCGGACGCCGGTCATGGTCCGCAGCAGAGCGTCGGCGGACGACGCCCAGGAGCCGGCCTGGAACTCGCCGAATCCGCGGTAATAGGCCAGCTGGATCTCCAATCCGCCCAGCGCCGCCGTCTCCTTGAACATCTCCGCCTGGATGTGGCAGGCGTGGTCCCAGGTCGGCTCGCGGCTAGCGGTCGCATCCATGGCGAAGATCAGCCGCCCGCGCTCGCCGGCCGGGCGCACCACAGGCACCGCCGCCACCTTCTTCAGGAAGGCGTCGACGTCGGTTTGGCTGGATGTACTCGGCAGCTTCTCGTCGCCGGCCATGGCCGCTCATTCTCCCTACCTTCAAGGTAGTGTGGCGGTCCCGTAGCGTCTAGAGCGGGATTGCGGCCGGCCGGCCGCAAATCGGCGTGATCACGACGCCTCGGCGTGCTGCTTGGCCTGCTCCTTGGCCTGCTGCTTGGGTTGTTCTGGCGCCTCGCCGTCTTCCAGGCCGACGGCGCGGAACAGCTCGCGCACTTCCTGGCGGGCCGCGATATGGCTCATGTTGAGCCGCACCCCGGCGCCCTTCTCGCGCAGATCCAAGAGCGTCAGGCCCTTGGGAAACAGCTCTCGGAAGATCACCCGCTCGCCGAAGCCAGGGGCCAGGCGGAAGCCGATGCGCTTGGCCAGCTGTTCCAGCAGCTGGCCCACGTCGCGCTTGTTGCGGGCATTGACGTGGGACAGGCGGTTGCGCATGACCACCCAGTCGATCGGCGGCAAGCCGCGCTTGGCCCGGCGTTGGCGCTGTTCCCAGACCATCTGGCTGTAGATGCTGGGCGCCAGCACCCGGCGCCCGTCGGCATCGATCCGCGCCAGCAGGTCGAGGTCCAGGAAGCTGTCGTTCAAGGGCGTGATCAGCACGTCGGCCTGGGCGTGGCCGATGCGTGACAGGTAGTTGTCGCTGCCCGGCGTATCGATGACGATGCTGTCGCAGTCCCTGAGCTCCTCCATCGCCCGGTCGAGGGCGGCGCGGTCCTCTGCCTCGGCGGCGCTGCGGGTGTCCTTTTCCGAGCGGTAGATGCGCCGCACTTCGGGCAGCGGCAGCTTGAGGCCGGTCTCCTCCATGAAATTGCGGCGGTTCTCGACATAGCGCGACAGCGAGCCCTGGCGCGCGTCCAGGTCGATGCAGCCCACCCGGCGGCCCTGCTTCAAGAGCGAGACCGTGACGTGCATGGCGGTGGTCGACTTGCCGGAGCCGCCTTTTTCGTTGCCCATGACGATGACGCGCTGCTGCAGGGCCTTGGCGACCTTCAGGCGCAGGGCGGCGGCCGGATTGGGGGCTGCGCGCTTGCCGGACGCGGGGGCGCGCTTGCCCGACGCGGGAGCGCACTTGCCACCCTTGCCGATGCGACTCGGAACAGCTGTCATGTCACCGCTTAGCGGAAAGCGGCCGGAATTTGAAGAGGAATAGCAACGCTTTCAGGCCGCGCGGATCCAAATCGCCGTGTCGTGGAACACCGCACCGCCGCGCGGCGCACCGGGATCGGCGCTCACCAGGGTGTTGATGCCCAGGCCTTCCTCGAAGGCGGCATTGGGCCAGACCGATTCGACCACCACGACGTCCGGCTGCAGGCCGTCGAAGGTCCGGGCGTGAAGCAGCACCGATCCGAGCCGGTTGCCCAGGCGGACCTTGCAGCCGTCGGCCAGGCCCAGCTTGGCGAGGGTGTCGGGATGAATCATGACCTCGGGGCGGCCCTCGCGCTCCCGCGAGCCCGGGGTCTCGGTGAAGCTGGTGTTGAGATAGGCCCGCGCCGGCGCGGTGACCAGGCGGAAGGGGTGCTCCTGGTCAGCCGCGTCGTGGGACGGCCAGAAGCCGGGCAAGGCCGGCATCGCCTCGTGATCGCGCCCGACCGCGGCCCAGTCGGCCTTGAAGTGGAAGCGGCCGTCGGGCTGGGGGAAGCCGGTAAGGAAATGGGCCTCCTCGAAGGGCTCGGCGCAGTCGAGGCCCTCGTTTCGCCAGGCCTCCTCCGCTGGCGGGTGGCCGGAGGCGGCGAAGGTGGCCTCGATCAGCTCCCAGGCGGTCATCTCGAAGCCCGGGTGCTCGGCGCCGAGCCGCTTGGCCAGGCCGCAGAGCACCTCATGGTTGGAGCGGCACTCGGGCAGGGGCTCGATCACCGCTTTGACCGCCTGCAGGAAGGTGTGGCCGCTGGCGGTGTAGTAGTCGTCATGTTCCAGAAATGTCGTGGCCGGCAGCACGATGTCGGCCAGGGCGGCCGTCTCGGTCATGAACTGCTCGTGGACGCAAGTGAAGAGGTCCGGGCGGACAAGTCCTTCCAAACACTTGCGGGTCTCCGGGCAAACCACGGCCGGGTTGGTGTTCTGGATCAGCAGCCCCATCACCGGCGGGCCGTCGCCCAGGTCGCGGCGGTCGCCGGTCAGGACCGGCCCGAAGCGCGACTGGTCGAGCTTGCGCACCGACTTGTCGAGGACGTCCAGGCCCTCGATCAGGGTCTTGTCGAGGCGGTAGATGACGCCGTTGCCCCACAGGGCGCCGCCGCCCTCGACCTGCCAGGCGCCGGTCACCGACGGCAGGCAGGAGACCGCGTGCACGTTGGCCGCCCCGTTGCGCGAGCGCGAGAAGCCGTAGCCGACCCGGATGTAGGCCCGCTTGGTGGCGCCGTAGAGCCGGGCGAAGGCCTCGATCTCGGCCGCCGGCAGGCCGGTGATGGCCGCCGCCCAGGTTGGCGTCGTGTCGGCAAAATGGGCCTCGGCCTCGGCGTCCCAGTCGGTGTGACGCGCGAGATAATCCCGGTCCGCCAGGCCGTCCCGGACGAGGCAGTGGATCACGGCGGCGGCGAGCGCCCCGTCGGTCCCCGGCTTCACGGCGAGATGCAAGTCCGCCCGCTCGGCGGTGCCGGTGCGAT
Organism: uncultured Kiloniellales bacterium; assembly: GCA_937974415.1. Taxonomy (GTDB): domain Bacteria; phylum Pseudomonadota; class Alphaproteobacteria; order Kiloniellales; family JAKSDN01; genus CALJXB01. The sequence goes on along the minus strand of CALJXB010000235.1, from coordinate 1,890 downwards.
AGGGGTCGACCACCACCAGCTTGGCGTCCCTCGCTTTGCGCGCCTTGGCGACGTGGGTCATGACGTTGACCTGGGTGTTCACCGGGTTGCCTCCCCAGATCACGATCAGCTCCGCCGCGCCGATCTCCCGGGCGTCGACCCCCTTCTTGGCGCCGACCCCGGCGAACCAGCCGGACTCCGCCAGCATGGTGCAGATGGTCGACCACTGGCGGGAATAGCCCTTCACGTGGCGCAGGCGCTCGATGCCGTCGCGCTGCACGTGGCCCATGGTGCCGGCATAGAAGTAGGGCCAAATCGCCTCGGCGCCGTGGCGCTGCTCGACCCGGGTGAAGGCCTCGGCCACCTCGTCGAGGGCCGCGTCCCAAGATATCGCCTGGAACTCGCCCGCGCCCTTCTCGCCGACCCGGCGCAAAGGCTGGGTCAGCCGGTCCGGATGGTGCACCCGCTCGGCGTAGCGGGCGACCTTGGCGCAGATCACGCCGTCGGTATAAGGGTGCCCCTTGAGCCCGTGCACCCGGCCGATGCGGCTCGGCGACAGCCGCTCGACCGCCAGCGCGCAGGTGCTCGGGCAGTCGTGCGGGCAGGCCGAGTAGACGGTCTCCGGCTTGGCGTCGAGGGGCATTCTGTCTCCCAACATTGCGACGTCACACTATACCAAAGCTTTCCAATCGGAATTTGCTTCAGCGTTTTCTTAGGGCCGCCCAGTCCTCGTCGCTGAGCTGCTCCATGAGGGCGAACTGGGCGGCGCCCTTGAGCCACTCGCCGCCGTCGATGGTCACCACCTCGCCGTTCACGTAGGCCGAGCCGTCGGCGATGAGGTAGGCCGCCAGGTTGGCCAGCTCGGCGTGCTCGCCGAAGCGCCCGAGGGGGATCTTCTTGCGCCAAGCCTCTTCCAGGGCCGGGTCGGGCACCAGGCGCTGCCAGGCCCCCTCGGTCGGGAAGGGCCCCGGCGCGATGGCGTTGAGGCGGATGCCGCGGCCACCCCATTCGGTGGCCAGGCTGCGGGTCATGGCGAGCACCCCGGCCTTGGCCATGGCCGAGGGCAGCACATAGGGCGAGCCGGTCCAGGCGTAGCTGGTGACGATGGAGAGGACCGTGCCGGGGCGCCCCTCCTCCAGCCAGCGCCGGCCGCAGGCCAGCGTCATATTGGCGCTGCCGTGGAGCACGATGCGGACCACCGCGTCGAGGGCGCGCGGCGACAGGGTCTCGCTCTTGGCGAGGAAATTGCCGGCCGCGTTGTTGACCAGCACGTCGAGGGGGCCATCCTGCCAGACCGCGCCGACCACGGCCTCGACCGCCTCGGCGTCGCGGATGTCGCAGACGTGCCAGGCGGCCCGGCCGAGATAGTCCGTGTGGAACTCGGCCACGGTTTCCTCGAGCACCTCTTGGCGCCGGCCGCAGATGACCAACTCGGCGCCCAGCTCGAGGAAGCCCCGGCCCATGGACTTGCCCAGGCCGGAGCCGCCGCCGGTGATGAGCACCTTCTTGCCGCGCAACAGATCCGCCTGGAACATGGGGGGCCTCCACACGAAGACGTGAACCCGCCTAGGTGTACCGCCTGGGCCGAGCCTTGGCTATGCTCCTAGCTGGAGGGGTGGAACCGCGCGCGAGGGTGCGCCAGTGTATCCGGAGGGTCCTATGGCCAAGGTCATCGACTACTACCTCTTCATGATTTCGCCCTGGGCCTATCTCGGCGGCCCGCGGCTCGCCGAGATCGCCCGGCGTCACGGCGCCGAGATCCGGGTGAAACCGATCGACATGGCGACGGTCTTCCCGGAGACCGGCGGCGTGCCCATGGCCAAGCGGGCGCCGGCCCGGCTCGACTACCGGCTCGCCGAACTGCGCCGCTGGCGCGACCATCTGGGCCTGCCCCTCAACATCAAGCCGGCC
>CALJXB010000234.1 GCA_937974415.1 uncultured Kiloniellales bacterium | reverse complement strand
CGTTTGCGCCGCCGCCAGGCGCTCCACCAGGGCCGGATCGTCCATGGAGCGGATGCCGTGGTCGACGCGGACCACCTGCAGCACGTCAAGGGCTTCCGCCACATAGGCGGCCGGCCCCTCCTCGCCGGCGTGGGCCACCGGCAACAAGCCGTGCGCACGGGCCTTTTCGAAGACTTCCGCGAACTTGCCGGGCGGGTGGCCGAGCTCCGCCGAGTCCAGGCCGACGCCGACGATCCGGTCCCGGTAGGCCAAGGCCTCGTCGAGGGTTCGCATGGCGCTAGCCGCATCCAGGTCCCGCAAGAAGCACATGATCAGCTTGGAGGTGATCCCCAGATCCCGCTCGGCGTCCTTCTGGGCGCGGTGGATCCCGTCGATGACGGTGGCGAAGGCGACGCCCCGACCGGTATGGGCCTGGGGGTCGAAGAAGATCTCGGCGTGGCGCACGCTCTCAGCGTGGGCCGTCTTCAGGTAAGCGGTGGTGAGGTCGTAGAAGTCCTGCTCGTGGAGCAGCACGGCCATGCCTTGGTAGTAGAGGTCCAGGAAGGACTGCAGGTTCTCGAACCGGTAGGCCGCGTGGACCTCTTCGAGGGACCCGTAGGCCAGGGCGACGCCGTTGCGCTCGGCCAGGTTCATCATCATCTGCGGCTCGAGGGTCCCCTCGATATGGAGGTGCAGCTCCGCCTTCGGCAGTCCTTCTATGAAGCTGGGGGTCATGCTCATGATTTTGTATCTCCTAGCGACCCCCGTTTATGTATCATCGGCGCTCGAACGGAACCAGCCACTCGCACCCTTCAGGCTGAGTCCGTGCTGACCGGCAAAAGGAAGACCGCATGGCTTCGCCCGTCACGCTGTACGGCGAACAGGAGATCCAAGCCCGGATCGAAGAGCTCGCCGCCGAGATCGCCCGCAGCCTGCCCGAGGATTTCCTGATCTTGGGCCTGCTCAAGGGCAGCTTCGTCTTCATCGCCGATCTGGCGCGGGCGCTCTATCGTCACGGCCGCCGCCCGGAGATCGAGTTCATCCGCCTGAGCAGCTATGGCCTGGAGAAGACCAGCGCCGGCGATGTCCATTTGCTGGGCGATTGCCCGACGGACCTCTCCGGGCGGAACATTCTCTTGATGGACGACATCGCGGACACGGGCCGCTCGCTGGCCTACGCCCGGGCGATGCTCGAGCAGCGCGACGTGGAAAAGCTGTGGACCTGCGTACTGCTGGACAAGCCGAGCCGCCGCGAGGTGGAGGTTCCGGTCGACTTCGTCGGCTTCACCATCGAGGACCTCTTCGTCGCCGGCTACGGCATCGACTACGCCGAGCAACACCGCGTGCTGCCCCATATCGTCGTGGTGGATTAGCGGGGCAGCGAGACCGGGCCGACAGCCGCTCGAGGCCCGACACCGGCCCCCTAGAATCCTGCCGCCCTCAAGCGAAGGCCCGCGCTACAGCGAACCGTCGGCATCGTGGACTTCCTTGCCGGTGAGCGGCGGCACGAAGGTGCAAATGACCCGCATGCGGGTTATGGCGCGGATGCGGTGGCGGTCGTGTTCGTTCATGGCGTAGAGGGTGCCGGGCTTGATCTCGTGCACGCGCCCGGTATCGAGCTCCTCCACCGTCCCCTCGCCTTCGATGCAGTAGCAGGCCTCCAGGTGGTTCTTCTGCCAGAGGACCATGTCGAAGCCGGGCTCGAGGACACCGTCGACCAATGTCACCCCCATACCGTCCTCCTCATGCAGGAGGCGCTGGCTACGCCATTTGTCGCCGCTCGCGTCGCCCTTGGTTCCAACCACATCCTCTCTCGTTTTGATGATCACAATCTTGAACTCCTTTCGTCGCTTTCACGCCGCCAAACCGGCTTTCCGTCCGCCCGTTAGCGCAGGCCGCGGGCGAATGCGCGGACGTCGTCGAGCAGGAGGTCGGGTTCCTCCAGGGCCGCGAAGTGGCCGCCGCGGGGCATCACCGTCCAGCGCTGGACGTTGTACATGCGCTCGACGTAGGCGCGCGGCGGCCAGGCCAGAAGCTCCGCCGGAAAGAGGGCGCAGGCGGTCGGCACCTCGACCCGCTTGCCCTCGTGGGACAGCGTGCGCCCGCCTTCCTCGCGCCGACCGTAGTAGATCCAGGACGCCGTGTTGAAGGTCCGGGTGACGATGTAGACCATGATGTTGGTAAGCAGCGCGTCCTTGCTGTGGGCGCTCTCGACGTCGTCGCCGCCGGTGTCGGACCAGGAGTTGAACTTTTCGAGGATCCAGGCGGCGACGCCGACGGGGCTGTCCATCATGGCATAGCTCAGGGTCTGGGGCCTGGTCGCCTGCTGGGTCCGGTAGCCATTCTCCATCACCTGCTCGCGCTCGAAGCGTTCGGCCCAGGCCTCCTCTTCGGGCGTTTGGGGGCCGTCCGGGTGGTGCATGGTCATGATGTTGAGATGGATCGCCCGGCAGGCCGGCGCGTGGTCGAAGCCGAGCCAGCTCGAGACCGCACCGCCCCAGTCGCCGCCCTGGGCGAGATAGCCGTCGTAGCCCAAGACGTCCGTCATGAGCGCGTCGAAGAGGCCGGCGATCTTGCGGGGGCCGTAGGGGCGCGGCGGGCGGCCCGAAAACCCGAAGCCCGGCAGGGACGGCGCGACCACATCGAAGGCGTCCTCGGCCGTGCCGCCGAAGCGCTCCGGGTGGGCGAGGGGCTCGACGATGTCCAGGAACTCGACCACGGAGCCCGGCCAGCCGTGGCTGATGATCAAGGGCAGGGGCGCTGCGCCTTTCGTCCGCGTGCCC
>CALJXB010000233.1 GCA_937974415.1 uncultured Kiloniellales bacterium | reverse complement strand
TTGCATGGTCATGGCTCTTATCGACCGAACTCCGAGTACTTTGGCAGAATCATGAGGCAACCGGTTCGACGGCTGTACCGGACGGGGCGGTCATTGCAGCAGCGACACGCCAAGCCGTCACGGGATTTGAGCCCAGCCGCCTTTACGATGTGAGTCGTCCAAAAGTCTAGTAGCGGCGAAATATTGATCTATCTCAAGGCCTCCGATTGCAAATTGGCGTAAAAATAATCACTACATGATTTATTGTCTGCGCGGGGCGATCGAATCGCATGTAGGAGAGTAGGCGCCATCGGCTGCTAACTTGAGGAGGCGATATGCTATCCTTGAGTTAGTAGGGGAAGGCAATGAGCGAAATAGCAAAACGAATGGGGGAGGATGTTCCTCTGTCCGAGGTTCAGGTGCATGGCACGAGGGCCAAGGCGGAGCTTCCAGCATCGGTGGGAACGGACTCGTCGACACCAAGACAAAGACGCAAAAGAACTTTGCGCAAAACACCGGCCGCCCCCGCACAAGCCGGTCCGACACCAGCGGCTCCCGTACCAGTCGCTCGGGCAAAGGTCTCCCCGACGAAACCTGTCAAACGCGCCGAGATTGCGGGAGAGGCAGTAGGGGAAGACACTCAAGCCTTCGATCTCAAGTCTCAGGAGTGGTACCTCAATCGAGAACTGATGTCGCTGAGTTTCACGGCGCGCATTCTCTACGAGGCCCAGAACAAGCAAACACCGCTACTGGAGCGCGTCAAGTTTCTCGCCACAGTAGGTTCCAACCTGGACGAGTTCTTTATGAAGCGGATCGGCGGCCTGAAACAACAGGTTGGAGCCGGAGTACACGAGCGGACGATCGATGGGCGAACGCCGCAGCAGCAGATCCAAGAGTGCGAAGACGCGGTTCGTGCGCTGGAGAAGGGGGTCCGGGTTGCCTATAGGCAAATCATTCCGGAGCTGCGCAAAAGCAATATAGTCATCACCCGCTACAGGAGACTTTCGCCGGCGGATCGAGCGTCGCTTCGCGAGCAGTACCGCCAGAACATATTTCCCTTCGTGACGCCGCTGGCGATGGACCCGGCGCATCCGTTTCCCTTCCTGTCCAATCTGTCGCTCAATCTGTTGGTCACCCTCAACCATCCGGATTCGGACGAGGAGATCTTGGCCCGGGTCAAGGTGCCGGTGGGGGCTGGCACGCCGAGATTCATGCAGGTTGGCGAAGCCCTGCGCTTCGTGCCCTTGGAAGAGGTCATGGCGAACAACCTCGATCTCCTGTTTCCCGATGTCGAGGTCCAAGGCTGCGAATGCTTCAGGGTGACGCGCAACGCAAATACCGAGCGCGACGAGGACACCGCCGACGATCTCCTGGCCCTTATCGAGAGCGAGCTGCGCGACCGGAAATTTGCCCCTATCGTGCGGCTTGAGACCTCCAAGGGCATCAGGCCGCTCCACCGCGGCATGTTGGCGGCCGAACTGGGGCTCGACGAAGCTGCCGACATATACGAGACGGATATGCTTCTCGGCCTGCGGGATCTGAAAGAAATCGCCGATCTCGATGTTCCGGAGTTGCACGATCCCGACCACCACCCAGTGAGCAATGCCAAGCTCTTGGACAATCGATCGATCTTTCACACCGTTCGGGATACGGATGGAGTCCTCCTGCATCATCCTTACGAATCGTTCGCCACTTCGGTCGAACGATTCGTTCGCGAGGCAAGCCAGGATCCCAAAGTTCGAGCGATCAAGATGTCGCTCTACCGAACGTCCGCCGACACGAAGATCATCGCCTATCTGACGGATGCGGCGCGAAACGGCAAACAGGTGGCCGTGGTCGTCGAGCTCAAGGCGCGATTCGACGAGGCAGCGAACATCCGTTGGGCCAGTCAGCTGGAAGAGGTCGGCATTCACGTAAATTATGGCGTGGTCGGCCTGAAGACCCACTCGAAAACGATTCAGGTGCTGCGCACGGACTATGACGGTCTTCGCCGCTACGTCCACATCGGTACGGGCAACTATCATGCCGGTACCGCAAGAAGATATTCCGATGTCGGGTTGCTCACCTGCGATCCGGCGATTGGCGAGGACATCACCGAGCTCTTCAATTACCTGACCACCGGCCTCAAGCCGTCGCGCCATTACCACAAGATATTGACAGCGCCCAAACACATGAAGAAAGCCTTCCTGGGCCGAATAGAGCGGGAGATCGAAAAACATTCGCCCGACCATCCCGGTCACATTCGTTTCAAGTGCAACGCGCTCGAGGATGTGGACATCACAAAGGCGCTCTATCGAGCCTCGCAAGCCGGCGTCAAGGTCGAGTTGATCATTCGCGACTCCTGCCGGCTGCGGCCGGGCATTGCGGGCCTCAGCGAAAACATAACCGTGATCAGCGTACTCGGGCGTTTTCTCGAGCACGCCCGCATCTACCATTTCCAGAACGGCGGCGATGAAGAGTATTTCATCGGCTCGGCCGACCTCATGACCCGCAACCTCGAAAGCCGAGTCGAAGTGCTCACGCCGATCGAAGATAGAACCCTGCAAGACGAATTGGACAACGTCTTCGAAGTGCAATTGAATGACAAACCCAATACATGGGACATGCAGAGCGATGGCACGTACGTCAAGCGCTCGACTGACGGAGATTTGGAAGACTGCCAGAGACTGCTGATCGACTCCGCGATACGCCGGCAATTCGAAGCAACCAGGCTGCGCAAGCGCAAGCCGCGCGGCGTGGCTCGGCGCATCTCAACCTAGCGATAGAGTGGCGTTCGGTAACAACCCACGCAGCGCCCACATAGACATGTGACAAGGTGTGCAACTTGACCGAGGCTGCCTTCCAATTTGGTGCTACGCCGTTCTACTTTCTGCGTCATGGCGAAACGGACGACAGCCAGCACGGCATTGTTCAGGGGCAAGAAGAAACTGTACTGAACGACGAGGGACGACTGACCGCCTGGAAAGCTGCGAAACTTCTATCGCCGATTCACCTCGGATCGATCTATTCGAGCCCACTCCGCCGGGCTTGGGAAACGGCCGAAATCATTGCCCGCGCCACGGCAATCCCGGTTACTCCGCTTCCCGGCCTGATGGAAAGAGACTGGGGCGCATATCAAGGTGAGCCCAAAGAAACGCGGCCTGGATTGCGAGACCCAGATGGCGTTGAAACGACAAACCTGTTTTGGTCGCGCGTTCTTGCGGCTATGGAGTCCATCACAGGCCCGACACCGGTGTTGGTCGTTGCGCATTCTGGAGTGTTTCGCTTGCTTTGTAGCCATGCCGGGTTGTCGGTCGACCAGAAAACCGCGGTCGCCAACGGTTTGGCCTTCAAGTTCGACCCGCCGAGCAGCCGTGAGACGGAATGGCGCATCGAAACCGTTACAGGGTGACGGCATCGCAGAGGGGGGGAGGTGCCGCAACGCCACAAGCAACGCCGTCATGAGGGCTTGACTACAAGGGCGCCGACGGCGTGGGCTGGTTGGCGCTTGATCCATGTCATCGCACGAACCTTGGTCGAGAGCTAACAAGATTGCTCAACGGATCGAACAGCGGCCTGCGATCTTGCGAGCTGTCGCATCTTCACAACAGGACCGCAGGCGCGAATGATCGCAGGCAGGAGAGATCTCTCGATGGAACCCTCACAAGACCCGATCGAGTTCATCCTTGAGGAACACGATCGGCAGTTGGAGGTTTGCGCTCTCTTGGAGGACCTCCTTGCAACGCCGGACTCCCAATTGCAGCCACAATCGGCGTTGCCTTTGCTCGAGTATCTCACCAAAGACCTCCCAACTCACATCGAGGATGAGGAACAGGACCTCTTCCCCTTGCTGGCCTCTCGGCAGGTCGGCGATCCGAACTTACCCGTCATCCTGGATCAGCTCGTCTCGGAGCACGAGCTGGACCTCGGTTTGGTCGAGCCAATCGTGGATGATCTTCGCAACATTGCCGAGGGTCGGACTTCGGCCGATGCAAGGCGATTTTACGCGAACGTGCGCACCTTCACGCAGGCCACGCGGCGCCACCTCAACTGGGAGAACCGCGTCGTTCTTCCTCTCGCCCAGAGGGTGCTGGGAGAGGAGGACCGTTCACATTTGGCCAGCAGGATGGCTGCAAGGCGCCAGCACCCGTTGACCGGCGGCGGATGATCCCGCCTTCGCCTTGGGGCGTCCAAATATCTGCTCGTCGCTGTGGGATTGCCGACCATCAATGGCATCGGGCGCGCGAGGCGACAGCACCAGCCATTTCCAGTCGGTGCGCCAACGACTGGAGGCCGCCGGTAATTGATGCGATGATAAGGCGATGAGACGTCCAGGAACTGCGACAAGACGACTGTCCAATTCATGCACGTCAAGCTATAGCGCACTTGCCGACGCCGCCCCATGAGTGAATTCCAAGAGTTTGAGTTGGCTCCCTATGACGAGGTCCAGTGTTTCAAGGGCGTTGCGTTTCCCACAGACTTGAAGTACCGCCAGTTGCTGGTCACCGGCCCGCCGGGGTGCGGCAAGACCCGATTGATCAATAAAATCGGCGGATGGCCCGAGGAGGGCTATATCGATCTGACGCTGAAGAACTGGTGGCGCGCCCAATCACTCACCTTCAGGCCGCGGGAAGTGCATCTCGGATTTCCTTTCGTCGGATTTAGTGAGGCGCTGACGGTATTCGACGAACAATGGCTCACGGCACCGGAGCGCCTTGAACTCGACTATGCGCGGATACACCTACCTCCGCCGAAGACCTATTTCTTCTCTACCGACTGGAGAGCACGCTATATGTTCGAATTCCAACTGCCGCCCGCGGAGGAAATTCTCGAGTGGCGGATCCATCGTTCTTGCCAGCACTCGCATCCGGTCGACGCCGGCGTCAACCTCGAACAAGTGAAGAAGCAGATTGCCGTCTATCGCCAAGCCGCCCGCTATTTTCATCAGTCTGGAATCTTGACCTATGTCAGAGACGCAATCGAGGGAAGGCCCAAGTATCTCAGAGCATCCTCCTAGCAGCTCGGTTAGGGTGCGGGACTCACTATTGGCATGGGGGGGCCATGCTCAAGACGATCCGTGATCTCATATCCGGCAACAGCAAAGTATCGAATGCCACATTGGCGCCGGATCCGAAGCTTGTCACGGAACCCATCCGGATCTTGTCAGACGGAAGGGCGATAGAGCTTGTCTTGGGCAAGCAGACCCTGCGCCTTTATCCGGAAGGCCCAATTTCGATCTGTGCGAAGGCCGGTGGAAAGGATTGGATCCTGGTGGATCCCGACCGCTTCTTCTCTGGTGTAGCCGGCTTTGCGCGGATCGAATGTGGGCAAGCAGTCCTGGTTGGGCGCGACAACGAACTCCTCGGGAGGATTTTCGATTTCCCGAAGAGCGTCATGCGGCGGCACCTTGCGCTGGTCAATGATGATGGAGAAATCATCATCAAGCCTCTGGACAACGACAAAAGGACCTACGTTTCGTCCGTTCCCGAGGGTGCCGACGTCGATTGGATGGCGGCCCGGCGGCTGAAGAATCTGCGGCGCCTGCGGGCAATCTTCGGCAGTCCGATCGAGTTGCTTCCGCCCGAGCAAGCGATGGCCACCTTGGAGGAAGTCCAGACAATCCTGGCCGACGAGGCCTATCGCCCTCCGAATTCGCTGAACCGGCCCGGCGCCCTTCTCGATCTCCCCGGAGAGCTGACGCCGATCGTTGTCGGCGACATCCACGCGCAGCTCGACAACCTCCTCAAGATTCTGAGCTTGGACGGCCATCTGGATGCGCTGGAGCGGGGAGATGCTTACCTTCTCTTCCTCGGCGATACCGTGCACCGGGAGGGCGAAGGAGAGCTGGAAGAGATGGACAGCTCGTTGCTGACCCTCGACCTGCTGTTCAAACTGAAAGTTCATTTACCGAGGAACGTTTTCTTCCTGCGCGGCAACCATGAGAGCTTCGACCGAGAGGTCGGCAAGGGAGGCGTGCCCCAGGCTCGCTTGCTATGGCAGCATACGCGCGCGGTCAGAGGAAAGAAATATGCTAAGCGACTGGCCGAGTACTTCGACCTCCTGGCTTGCCTGGCCAGATCCCAGGATTTCATAGCCTGTCACGGCGGCCCGCCGAGACGGAAGGCGTCGCTTCGAAGCCTGATCGACATACATGAAAATCCACAGTTGGGCCACGAACTGGTGTGGAACAGATTACGGCGAACCGGCCGACCGGACGGCTACGCAAAGAGGGACGTCAAGACGTTTCGCGAAGCTCTCGGAGCCAAGAAAGACACGCCAGTTATCGTCTCCCACACTCCCTTGTCCGCGACCGGCACGACCTGGACTGATGCCGGCGAGATTCCCGGCCATCACATCATGTTCAGCGCCAATCCGGAGAAGTTAGCAATTTTCGTTCGTAGCGGCTGCTACATGATCCCACTCGAATTCCCCGGCGAGCCTTTGCTCGACTTCGTAAACGCTCTTGAAGCTGACTAGCACCAAACGCGCCTACCCGTCACGGAGCGGATTGGATACCTTCGATCGGTCTTGATCCCGGGTTCGGAAAACCGACCAGGGTGCCAGCCTCTCCTCAAGTGAAGATACCCTTCAAGGTGAAGAAAATGAGGGCGGCCAACACACCGCCGATCGGCAAGGTAACGATCCACGACACGACGATGCCGCCGATCACCCGAAGGTCGAGCGCGCCGATGCCGCGTGCGAGGCCGACGCCCATCACCGCGCCCACCGCGATGTGTGTCGTGGACACGGGCATGCCGGTCCGCGACGCCAGGACCACCGTCGCGGCGGCCGCCATGGTCGCGCAAAATCCGCGGGTCGGCGTTAGTTCGGTGATGCGTGTGCCGATCGTGCGCATGACCCGGTAGCCGAAGGTGGCCAGCCCGATCACGATTCCCACGCCGCCAAGGAGCAGGATCCAGATCGGCAGCTCGGACGTCTGCGCCACCTCGCCGCCGGATTCGACCAGGCCGTAAACCGCTGCCAGCGGGCCGATGCCGTTGGCCACGTCGTTTGAGCCGTGTGCGAAGGCCATGGCGCAGGCGGTGAACAGCATCATCGGCACGAAGACCTTCTCGACGCTGGCGAAGTGATACTCCTTGTCCTGGCTCTTATCGACCTTCACGCGGTTGATCAGGACCATGCCGACGGCCGCGATCGCGAGGCCGATCCCGGTGGCCACGAGAAAGCTCACAGGCACGCTCAATTCGAGCTTCAGATGCTTCAGACCCTTGAACATTGTCACCAAGGAAATGATGAACCCGACTAGGAATACGTAAGCAGGGCCCCATCTCTTGGCGCTCCGAAAGGGATTGTCGGTGTTGAGGATCAGCCGCCGGATGGAAATCATCAGGAGGAATGCCAGCGTGCCCCCAAGAAGGGGTGAGACGACCCAGCTGGCAGCGATCTGGCCGATCTTGGGCCAACTGACGGCGTCGAACCCGATGCCGGCGATGGCGAAGCCGACGACCGCGCCCACGATGGCGTGGGTTGTGGAGACCGGCCACCCGCGGATCGAGGCGATCATGAGCCAAACCGCGGCGGCCAACAGAGCAGCCAGCATGCCGAGGACGAGAATTTCCGGATTGTTCACGATGGGCGCGGGATCGATGATTCCCTTGCGGATGGTCTTCGTGACATGCCCGCCCGCAAGAGCCGCGCCGGCGAACTCGAAAATTCCGGCGATTATAATTGCCGTGGTGACCGTGATGGCGCCGGACCCAACCGAGGTGCCCATGACGTTCGCGACGTCGTTCGCGCCGATGCCCCAGGTCATGTATAGGCCAAAGATTACCGCAATGACGATAAAGACGGTGCCGTGCTGTGCGATGATTTCCATAGTCTGACTCCCCGATCCCTGCCAACGATCACCTCAACGCGCCATGAGCAGCCTCAGTCGGTTACCTACTTTCTCAGCGTAGTCCGCCAGGTCCCCGATCCATTGAATCAGTTGGTACCAAAAGAACACTGAAACCGGCTTCATCTGATCTTCTAGAGCAAAGAGGAGATGGGTTAATTCCATTCCCATATTGTCTGTATCGGTTTCGATGCTGTTCAGCTCATCGACCATCTTCGAGACTCTGTTTGATTCGCGGCCGCGGAAACCCGTGGCTACCAGCTCGTCCAGTTCGTTGATGATTTTGGCAGACTGATCGCAGGCATCCACGCAGCGCCGCGTCAAGGCCAAGAGAGGCTCCTTGAGTTCCGGCGGCACTTCCATCGGACGCTCCATCAACAAGCCTGCGATGTCTTGGGCGCTATCGGCAATCGAATCCTGCAGATCGAGAACCTCAAGCAGGTCGCGACGGTCGACGGGAAGAAGAAGGCTCTTCGGCAAATGCGCCCTGAGCTGGTTCTTGATGTCGTCGGCCTTTTCCTCCAATTCGAAGATGCGCTCCTTGGCGGCCGCGACCCTCTCCCGGTCTCCATCGCAAAGAGCCTCGAGCAGCGAAGGCACCTCGCTAGCGCACTCCAGAACGATCCCAATGTGCTCTTGCATCGGTTTGAAGGGCGAGCGTCCAAACAAGCTTGCAAAAGCAGTTCGTCTGGCCATGACCGATACTCCTTTCCTCATATCCTCGGCGGATCGCAACACAGCCTCTGGACTCCTCCCGAGGACCGTCCGAGAAAACTAATTGCACACCGATTCTGGAGGTAGTCGCCCGCCCCTCATCGGCACCATTTTGAGTACAAGCCCCGATCGACTTGGATTAGCGGGCAATGAAGCACGGTCGCGCCCGCTGGTGCATTGACCCAAATCAACCGCGCAGTCGGAAGCTACACTTTTGGTCAAGCCGGTCCGGTCCTCCTCGCCTCCGTCGGGTCGTGGCGAAACGACCGGCGAGAATGGCCAACGGCTGGTGCTGTTCGTCCTAGCACCGTCCGGTCGTGCTATTCGCGGATGGTCCAGACTGAACAATCGGCATGCCGAACAACCTGGGCCGCGTTCGGGCCCAGGAGGTAATCTGATATCTCAGGTTTGTGGGCGGCCATGATGATCAGATCACCCCCGACATCGCGCACGTATCGTATGATTTCCTTGTAAACGCTGCCCCTGCGCACCGCCTGGCGAACGTTCACTTCGTCCGATACATTTGCCTCGATGAGGTTTGCAAGCCGCTCTCTCGCGTCTTCCATGAGTCTTTGTTCATAGTCTTCCGAAATAAGTTGGGCCACCACAGTCATTTTCAGCAGTTGGTCCGGCACGACCGTCATCACGTGGAGCTCCGCCCCGGCGTGGCGACAGTAGTCGACAGCGACCGGAAGAACCTTGTGCCACGAGCTCTCTTCTTCGAGGTCAATCGGTACGATGATTTTCTGGAACATCAGGTCCTTCTCCTTCGATAGTGTGCCGCTGGCCGCCCTGCACGAGCATCCGAAACGCGGCGATTATCAGTTTTCGGTTCGGGTGTGGGGAGAAAACCTCCGTTGAGCCACCGGCACAACAAAGCCGTGGCGGTCTGTGATCGATTCCTGCCTGTGGTCACCGGAATGACCTCCCTCACCGTGGCCCCACGCGGCAGTTGTCACCGTTGCGGGCCGAGTTGCATGATCCGCTTCGCTGTTGGTCGCGGTGCGGGCACTCCGAGCCCGGCTAACGATTATCGCAGTGTCCTTATGTGAAGACCTCCGTCGGCGTAGCGTCCAGGCGATCTATAAGCGCATCGACGACCACGGTCATGATGTCGCGGATGACCTGCTCTTTGTTGTTGTTGACGATAATGGGGACCTGACCACGGTCGGCCTCGGA
>CALJXB010000232.1 GCA_937974415.1 uncultured Kiloniellales bacterium | reverse complement strand
CGCTGCTGGTGCCTTGGCCACCGGGTTGCTGCACGGAATGGGTGGCGTCGAACACCACGGGGCAGCCGGTTTCGGCCGCCATGATCGGCAGGCTGCGCATGTCGGAAACGAGGGTGTTGTAGCCGAAAGAGGCGCCGCGCTCGCAGACCAGGACCCGGTCGTTGCCCGAACCGGTGATCTTGGCGACCACGTTCTTCATGTCCCAGGGGGCGAGGAACTGGCCTTTCTTCACGTTGATCGCACAACCGGTCTCGGCCGCCGCCACCAGGAGGTCGGTCTGCCGGCACAGGTAGGCCGGGATCTGCAGCACGTCGACCTTCGCGCCGACTTGGGCGCAGTGTTGCGGCTCGTGCACGTCGGTCAGCACCGGGCAGCCCAAGGTCTCGCGCACCTCGGCCAGGATCTCGATGCCCTCGTCGAGGCCGATGCCGCGCTGGCCAGCGAGGCTGGTGCGGTTCGCCTTGTCATAAGAGCTCTTGTAGATGAGTTCGATGCCGGCCGCGGCGCTCGCGTCCTTCAAGGCGCCCGCCATGTCGAGGGCGTGCTGGCGGCTTTCGATCTGGCACGGGCCCGCGATCAGCGTGAAGGGTTGGTCGTTGCCGACGGTCAGCTCGCCGATCTCGACGTGGCGCGCATCAGACATGGCGAAGGTTTCCCATCGAAGGCGTCGGTTACATGAGCCGCGACTGGGCCACCGCAGCCTCGATAAAGGAGGTGAACAGCGGATGCGGATTGTAGGGCTTGGACTTCAGCTCCGGGTGGAACTGCACGCCGATGAACCAGGGATGGTCCTCGAACTCGACGATCTCCGGCAGCTCGCCGTCCGGCGACAACCCGGAGAACCGCAGGCCCGTCTCTTCCAGCTTCTGGCGATAGGTGATGTTGACCTCGTATCGGTGGCGGTGACGCTCGCTGATGTCGTCGGTGTCGTAGATGGCGCGGATCTTGGTGTCGGGCAGCAGATGGCAGGGATAGGCGCCGAGGCGCATGCTGCCGCCCAGGTCGCTGTCCACGTTGCGCCGCTCGACCCGGTTGCCGTGGGTCCATTCGGTGAGCAGGCCGACGATCGGGTCATCGCAAGGGCCGAACTCGGTGGAGCCGGCCCCGGGCAGGTCGGCCAGCGAACGCGCCGCCTCGATCACCGCCATCTGCATGCCGAAGCAGATGCCGAAATAAGGCACCGTGCGCTCGCGGGCGAAGCGCGCGGCGGCGATCTTGCCTTCCGCGCCGCGCTCGCCGAAGCCGCCGGGCACCAGGATGCCGTTCACGTTCTCCAGGTGCTGAATGGCGCCCTCGCCCTCGAAGATCTCGGAATCCAGCCAGTTGACGTTGACCCGCACGTTGTTGGCCACACCGCCGTGGGTGAGCGCCTCGGCGAGCGACTTGTAGGAGTCGATCATACTGGTGTACTTGCCGACCACGCCGATGGTGACCTCGCCGTCGGGGTGGCGGATGCGCTCGACCACCCGGTCCCACATGGCCAGCTCCGGCACCGGCGATTCGATGGCGAAATGGCGGCAGACCTGGGTGTCCAGGCCCTGTTCGTGATAGGCCCGCGGCACGGCATAGATGGTATCGACGTCGCGGGCCTCGATCACGGCCGCTTCCGGCACGTTGCAGAACAGCCCGATCTTGCGCCGGGAATCGCGGCCGATGGGGTGCTCGCAGCGGCACACCAGGATGTCCGGCTGGATGCCTAGGCCCTGCAGCTCCTTCACCGAATGCTGGGTCGGCTTGGTCTTGAGCTCGCCGGCCGAGGCGATGTAGGGCACCAGGGTCAGATGGACGAAGAGGCTGCCCGCGGGGCCGAGCTCGTTGCCCATCTGTCGAATGGCTTCGAGGAACGGCAGGCTTTCGATGTCGCCCACGGTGCCGCCGATCTCGCAGACCACGAAGTCCTCGTCGCCAATGTCGGCGCGGATGAACTCCTTGATCGCCTCGGTCACGTGGGGAATGACCTGAACCGTGGCGCCGAGATAGTCGCCGCGCCGCTCGCGGGCGATCACCTTGGAATAGATCTGGCCGGTCGTGACGTTGTCGCTCTTGCGCCCGGCGACGCCGGTGTAGCGCTCGTAGTGGCCGAGGTCGAGGTCGGTCTCGGCCCCGTCGTCGGTGACGTAGACCTCGCCGTGCTGATAGGGGCTCATGGTGCCCGGATCGACGTTGAGGTAGGGATCGAGCTTGCGCAGGCGCACCTTGAATCCGCGCGCCTGGAGGAGAGCCCCGAGGGCTGCGGAAGTGAGACCTTTTCCGAGAGAGGAGACCACGCCGCCGGTGACGAAAATGTATCGCGTCATGGACGCACACTATCGGCCGAAGCGACGCCCGGAACAAGCCCCCACATCATCCAGCGTCCCGTAAATATCTCCGAAATGAGATGCCGGATGCGCGTCCAGCGGCAAAGTCCCGGCTCACTCGACCGGAACACTGGGTCCGGCCGGCTCTTGATCTTCGACCGGCGCCGGCGCCGTCGACGGCAGGTCATCGAGAATCGAGGTCGGTTCGGTGCGCCCGCCGGCCAGAATCGACAGGGTCAGGCTGGTGACCATGAAGACCGCGGCCAGGATTGCGGTCGCCCGGGTCAGCAGGTTGGCCGTGCCGCGGCCGGTAAGGAAGCCGCCCATGCCGCCGCCCCCGCCCCCGCCGCCGCCAATTCCGAGGCCGCCGCCTTCGCTGCGCTGGAGCAGCACGACGCCGATCATGGCCAAGGCCACGAGAAGATGCACGACCAGCAATACGTTATTCATCTCGACCCGTCGTTTTGGGTGGCAAGCTGTTGTCGGCTATTTAATGCCTCCAGCCCGCTCTGGCCAGGGGCA